>JANPIT010000295.1:0-5067 GCA_031425115.1 Opitutaceae bacterium
GGGGCTCGACCCGGCCCGGCTCGCCGATCCGAGCTGGGTCAAGGCCGTCTCCCAGATGGACGGCTACGACTGCTTCGACGAGCTCTTCTTCGGCATCAGCCCGCGCGAGGCGGAGCTCATGGACCCCCAGCACCGGGTCCTTCTGGAGTGCGCCTGGGAGGCGCTGGAGAATGCCGGCTGCAACCCGGATACTTACGAGGGGCTGATCGGCGTGTTCGCAGGTGCGAGCATGAACACGTATCTGCTTACGAACTTGATGACGAACCGCGATCTGATCGCGGACTACGGGATGTTCTCGTCGTTGATCATGAACGACGGCGACTTCGTGCCGACGCGCGTCTCTTACAAATTCAACCTGCGCGGCCCGAGCATCAATGTGCAGACGGCCTGCTCGACTTCGCTCGTGGCCGTGGCGCTCGCAGCGCAGAATCTCCTCGGTTACCGCTGCGACGTCGCGCTCGCGGGCGGCGTATCGATCACGTTTCCTGCGACCCGGGGTCAGTTTCACTTGGAAGGCGGCATTCTTTCGAAGGACGGGCACTGTCGGTCTTTCGATGCGCAAGCCAGCGGCACGGTGCTCGGCGACGGCGCGGGGATCGTGGTGCTGAAGCGGCTAAGCGACGCATTGAAAGACGGCGACCGGATCTGCGCCGTGATCAAGGGCTCGGCGATCAACAACGACGGTGCAGTAAAAATTGGATACACGGCACCCAGCAGCGACGGCCAGGCTGAGGTGATCGCCATGGCGCACGCCGAGGCGGGTTTCGCGCCGGACACCGTATCCTATGTGGAAGCACACGGGACCGGCACGCCGCTCGGCGATCCGATCGAGATCGCGGGTTTGACCAAGGCCTTCGGGCTCGACGGCAAGCGCGGGCAGTTCTGCGGGCTTGGCTCGATCAAGAGCAACATCGGACACCTCGACATCGGCGCGGGCGTTGCGGGCTTGATCAAGACGGTGTTGGCCCTGCAACACGCGGAGATTCCGCCTAGCCTCCATTTCGATCAGCCGAATCCGAAGATCGATCTCGCGAACAGTCCCTTCTACGTAAACAGCGCGCTGCGGCCGTGGAAGTCGCCGCGCGTGGGTGTGCCGCGTCGCGCGGGCGTCAGCTCGTTCGGTATCGGTGGCACGAATGCGCACCTCGCGATCGAGGAAGCGCCGGCGCCTGAGCCGGTGGACGCCACCCGTCCGCAGCAGTTGTTGGTCTTGTCGGCCAAGACGGCGGGCGCGCTGGATGCGATGGCGGCCAATCTCGCGACTCATTTGGAAAGCAACCCTTCCGCCAATCTGGCCGATGCGGCTTATACGTTGCAGGTGGGCCGGAAAGTATTTGGGCGGCGGCGCGCCGTCGTGGCCGCAACTGCAGCTGAAGCCGTGCAGGCATTGCGCGGCGCCGCGACGATCGTAGGTGATGCCGATGCGGCAGCGGGCACGGTCGCTTTCATGTTCCCGGGGCAGGGCGCGCAGGCGATCAACATGGCGCGCGAGATCTACGCGACCGAGCCGAAGTTCCGCGAGATGGTGGACCGGTGTTTCGTGATTTTGCGGCCGTTGCTTTCGATCGAACTGCGCGACGTGGTGTTCCCCGAGGCCGCGAAGGCCGAGGCGGCCGCGCAGTTGTTGAACCAGACGCATATCACGCAGCCCGTGATGTTCGTGATCGAATACGCTCTCGCTCAGCTTTGGATGGATTGGGGCATCAAGCCGGCCGCGATGATCGGCCACAGCCTCGGTGAATACGTGGCGGCGACGATCGCCGGCGTATTCACGTTGGAAGACGCGCTCGCGCTGGTCGCGGAGCGCGCGCGGTTGATGCAGGCTCAGCCGGCGGGAGCAATGCTCGCCATCCGGCAACCCGAGGCGCAGGTGGCGGCGTTACTCGATAAGAATTTGGCGCTCGCGGCGGTCAATGCCCCGGGCCTGTGCGTCGTTTCCGGACCATTCGATGCGGTAAAAGCCGTGGAGGATCGACTTGCGGCGAGCGCCATTCCCTCAAAACGCCTTGCGACGTCGCATGCGTTTCACTCGCCGATGATGGAGCCTGCGCTTGCGCCGCTCGCGAAATTCATCCGCACCCTGAAGCTGCGCAAGCCGCAGATTCCCTGGGTGTCGAATGTCACCGGCACGTGGATCACGCCGGAGCAGGCGATGAGCCCGGATTACTGGACGACACACCTGCGCCGGACGGTGCGGTTTGCCGATGGCGTCGGTGAGTTGATCAAGGCTGGTCACCGCGTGTTGCTGGAGGTCGGGCCGGGCCAGACGCTGGCTGGCCTCGCGAAAATGCATCCTTCGGCAGCGGGCGGCGGCGCTCGCATTGTGGCTACGCTTGGTCGGGCGAAGGCCAAACCCGAGGGTGAGGCTTCCGCGGCGCCTTCCGATCTGGCGGCGATGCTGCAAGCCTTGGGCGAGCTGTGGTCGGGCGGCGTGTCCATCGACTGGCGCAACGGCTTCTACGCCGAGGAGCGCCGGCAGGTCGCGGCCTTGCCGACGTATCCGTTCGAACGGAAGCGGTATTGGATCGAGCCGGGCGCGGGGTTTGCGCTCGGAGCGGCGACGACGATGGAAGCGCGGGCCGCTGGCCCGCAGGTCGTGGAAGGCGAGCCCACGGCGAGAGCGACCGAGTCGTCCGGAACGGGATCGACCGTCGATACCCTCAAGAAACTTTTTCAAGAACTCTCTGGCCTCGATCTCACGAACGCGCGCGCCAATGCCTCGTTTTACGAGCTGGGCTTCGATTCGCTTTTCCTCACGCAAGCGAGCCTGGCGGTGAATCGGAAATTTGGATGCGACGTTACTTTTCGTCAGCTCCGCGAAGACGTCGACACGCTCGAGAAACTGGCGGCGCAGGTCGACGAGCGGATTGGAGCGAAGGCGGCGCAGCCCGCTGCCGTCGCGCCGAGTGCGGCCCAGCCGGCCCCGGCCGAGTTGCGACTGCCGCTCACCGATGCCCAGCGCGAGATGTGGTTTGCCAGCCAGCTCGGCAGCGCGGTGTCGTCCGCCTACAATGAATCTTCCACGTTGCGGTTGAACGGCGCGCTCGACGTCGCCGCGTTGCAACGGGCGCTCCGCGATCTGGTGGGCCGCCATGAGGCGCTGCGCACCACGTTCAGTGCCTCGGGTGAGTTTCAGATTGTAGCGGCCAAGGCGGATATCGCTCTTCCAGTGCAGGACTGTGCGAGCACAGACGCGGCCACCGAGTGCATCGACCGCGAAGTGCAGGGCGCCTTCGATCTCACGCAAGGCCCGCTGTTCCGGGCCACGCTGGTGCGCACGGGTGCCCAAGCGCATCAGCTCGTCTTGGTGGTGCACCACATCATCTGTGACGGTTGGTCTTTGAGCGTGATGATGAAGGAGCTGAGCGAGCTCTACTCGGCCATCGTGGCGGGGCGCGCTCCGAAGCTCGCGGTGCCGCCGCGCTTCAGCGATTATGCGGCGCAGCAGGCAGGGATGCGCGAGACCCCGGCATTCGCGGCGGCCGAAGCGTATTGGAAAAAGCAATTCGCCGACTCCGTGCCGGTCCTGGATCTACCCACGGACCGTCTCCGTCCGACGACGCGCACCTACGCCGGCGGTTTCATGCTGGCAACGCTTCCGTCCGACGTGACGGCAGCGGTGAAGAAGCTTTGCGTGGAGCGCGATTGCACGGCGTTCACGGCGCTGCTGGCGGCGTTTAATGTGCTGCTCCATCGCATCAGCGGGCAGGACGATGTCGTCGTGGGTGTGCCTTCGGCCGCGCAGGTGATGGATGGGCTGGAGAATCTGGTCGGCCACTTCGCAAACTTGCTGCCGATTCGCAGTCGCATTGATGATACGCGGCGTTTCAGCGATTATCTCGCCGATGTGCGCGCTCAGATGACGGATGCGTTGGAGCACTGGCGTTATCCGTTCGGGGCGTTGTTGCAGCAGCTCAATCTTCCGCGGGACGCGAATCGCGTGCCGTTGGCGCCGGTGGTGTTCAACACCACGCGTCGGCGGGGCACGATGGCTTTTGGTGGCATCACGGCCGAAGTCGGAGGCAACCCGAAGCGCTTCGTAAACTTCGACCTGAATTTCAACTTCATGCTGACCGAGGATACGATTTCGCTCGGCTGCTATTACAGCACGGAGTTGTTCGACGCGGCGACGATCACGCGCTGGTTCGGACATTTCGAAACTCTCTTGCGGGCGATCGCTGCCCAGCCGGACGAACTCGTCGTGGATTTGCCGATTTTGAGCGCGCCGGAACGCAGCCAGTTGCTAGTCGAGTGGAACGACACGAAGCTCGAGTATCGCACCGATGCGTGCGTGCATCAGTTGTTTTCGGAGCAAGCCAAGCGCACGCCGGACGCGGTCGCGCTGATCGCGGCTCGGGAGCACGTTTCCTACGCCGAGCTCTCACGTCGCGTGGAGCGCGTCGCGGGTCGATTGACGGCAGTGGGTGTCGGACCGGAAGTCGCGGTCGGGCTCTTTCTCGAACGCGGCTCGCACCTGGTTGCCGGAATGATGGGCGTCCTTCAAGCGGGCGGCGCTTACGTGCCGCTCGATCCCGCGCATCCCGTGTCTCGACTGGCGTTCCTCCTCGAAGACACGCGGATGCCGGTCATTCTTACGCAACGCAGCTTGGTGCGTTACCTGCCGCCGACGAGCGCACACGTGGTGGTGATTGACGAGACGAGCGAGCGCGATGGGGTGCGAGCAGATGGCCGGCAAGGGGAGGGCGCGCGGGTGACCTCTTCCAACCTCGCTTACATTCTCTACACCTCGGGTTCCACCGGACAGCCGAAGGGTGTCTGCGTAACCCATCGCGGAGTCGTCGCGCTCACCGCGTGGGCCAAGCAAAACTATACGGCGGAAGAGTTGAATGGTGTGTTGTTCGCGACTTCAGCGACGTTTGACGTCTCGGTCTTCGAGAGTCTCGTGCCGCTGTGCCTCGGTGGAAAAATTATCCTCGCCGAAAATATACTCGCGCTGCCGGGTCTGCCGGCGGTCGACCAAGTGCGTTTGATCAGTGGCGTCCCCTCCGGCGTGGCTGAATTGGCGCGGTCGCAGCGATTGCCCACCACGGTGCGCACGGTGAATGT
>JANPIT010000296.1:0-2785 GCA_031425115.1 Opitutaceae bacterium
CCGGCCATTGGACGGCCCTTCTTTGCTGCGAAGGCGATTAGCCGCAGCTCTGATCTAAGGTTTCAGCCATTGCTGAAACTCCATTAGTGGTTAAACAAATCCCTGGCGGAATAATCCGCCGACCTGTCCCTCTCACCCCCACCCGTCATGCTCATCCGCACTCCAAAATCCTGGGAACTGTCCGAGTCCGCCGCCACGCCCGAGTCGGTCTACCTTCAGCGCCGGACATTTCTAAAATCGCTCGGCCTCGCCGGCGCCGCCTTGGCCACGCGCGATCTCCTCGGGACCACCGCAGGTTTTCCGACGAAGCTGAATCCGGACTACCGCGATCCGGCGCTCAAGCCGACGGCCTACGACTACATCACGAGCTACAATAATTTCTACGAGTTCGGCACTGACAAATCCGACCCCAAGCCCAACGCGAACAAGGGCTGGAAGACCGAACCGTGGACCGTCGAGATCACCGGGCTGATCAACAATCCGCAGAAGATCGACGCCAACGATCTCGTCATGAAAATGGGCGGCGCCGAGCAGCGCGTGTATCGGTTTCGCTGCGTCGAGGCGTGGTCGATGGTGATTCCGTGGGACGGTTTTCCACTTTCGAAATTGATCGCGATGGCCGATCCAAAGCCGGAAGCGAAGTTCGTCACGTTCACGACCTTCAACGACCCGAAGAACGTTCCCGGCCAGCGCGGCAGCGCGCTCGACTGGCCGTATTTCGAGGGCCTGCGCCTCGACGAGGCCAACCACGACCTTTCGTTCATCGCCACCGGCATCTACGGGAAGGCGATTCCGAATCAAAACGGCGCGCCGCTCCGCCTCGTCGTGCCGTGGAAATACGGTTTCAAATACGGCAAATCGATTGTGAAGATCGACTTTGTTGCCAAGCAGCCGCGCAACACCTGGCAGAAATTACAGTCGAGCGAGTATGGCTTCTACGCCAATGTGAATCCCAACGTGGATCACCCGCGCTGGACCCAGGCGAGCGAGCGCGTGATCGGAGCCAGCGGCCTCGTCGGTGGTCGCCAAAAAACGCTCATGTTTAACGGCTACGAGAAACAGGTCGCGCCGCTCTACGCCGGCATGGACCTGAAGAAGAACTATTGAATCTGGAACTCAGGAAATCAGGAAAAGAGGCTGCGGCCGCTCGACTGCCTTTGCTTCCCTTCCTGAGTTCCTGATTTCCAGATTCTTCGCATGTCTTTCCTGGAAAAATCGCTGCGTTCGAAGATCGTAATCTGGATCCTAATCGTCCTCCCGGGACTTTGGCCCGCGTGGCCGCTTTTCATCCGGCCCGACATCAGCGCGCAGACCGACCCGCTCAAGTTCGTCCTGCTTCATTTCGGTTTCATGGCGTGCCTGCTGTTGGCCACGGTGCTGACGTTTTCCCCGGTGCGCATCCTCTGGCCGAAATGGGGCGTCGCCCAGGCGCTCAACAAGCACCGCCGCCTCGTTGGCGTATCCGCGTTTGCTTACGCACTTCTGCACTTCGCGGTGCATGTGCTCTATCAATACGATGGCACGGTCGACGGCACGCTCGCGCAACTCAGCAAGGAGCTGACGAAAATCTTTCAACTGACCGGACTCGTCGCATTGACGATCTTGCTGGTGCTCACGATCACGAGCCTGCACGCGATAATCCGCGCCATGGGTGGCAAGGCGTGGAAAAACCTCCACCGCCTCACCTACCTCGCCGCCGCGCTCGTGGCGTATCACCAGGCCGCTGCGCGCAAACTCTTTCCCATGCAGGTCGTCTGGATCTTCGGCCCCGTGGTGCTGCTGGAAATCGCCCGAATCATCAAGCAGCGGCGGAAGACCAAGCCAGTTTAGGCACGGATTACACGAATCGCACCGGATACGCTTCGCGCCAACGAAAACAAATCCGCGCCCTCCGCGGTAATAAGAGCTGTCCCGGGCTACTTCGTCACCCGCGCCAAAAACCACTCGACCGCAAACGTCGTCAACTGCCCACCCGGGCCGTGAAGATTGAAATCAAACGCATGCGTTGCCCACGGGAGCTGCACAAACGCGTGGGGCACGCCGTGCTCCGTCAGCTTCTCCTCGAGCCGCACGCTGTGCCGATACCACGCCACCGCGTCGAGCGTGCCGTGCACCAGCAGCGTCGGCGGGCTCCGACGCGTGACATGGAAGATCCCACTCGCCGACGTGTAGTTCGCGCGCGCCGAGTCCGGCGTGCCGCCGAGAAATTTCCGCATCAGCGCGGGCGACTTCAGCATGTCGTTCTCATGCGTGTTCACGTATCCGAAAATCAAATCCGACGGCGCATAGAGTCCGATCACGCCGCGAATGGCTGCATCCTCCGCCGTGTAGCCCACCGCCTCCGCAATCTGCCCGCCGGCTGAGCGACCGAGCAGCACGAGGCGAGTCGCATCGATGCCCAGCTCCGCGGCGCGAGTCTTCAAAAAAGCGATGGCCGCGAGCACATCGTCGCGCTGCGCCGGCCACTGGAATTTCGGCGCGAGCCCATAGGAGATCGCGGCCACCGCGTAGCCCTTGCTCGCCAGCCAGTGATTGAAGACCGGGAATTGTTTCCGATCGCCGCTATCCCACCCACCCGCATGGACCACGACCACACACGGCGCGTTTGCACGATCGACCGCCGGATAGAAATCGAGCGGGAGCTCGGGCGTCACCTGCAGCGCCCGGATCGCCACGTCCGGCGGGTTGGCGGAGAATAGCTGGCCCACCGACCACGGGCTCCCGGCCACCGCGGCCGGTCCGAAGCTCGCGGCCAAATGCTGCGGCAACGCGGCCGCGATCCGCC
>JANPIT010000297.1:0-20631 GCA_031425115.1 Opitutaceae bacterium
ACGCTCGCCGCCATTCGCCGCGAGCTGGCCGCTCTCCGCGCGGCACCCGAACTCACGGTCAAGCTGGACCGCGCTGACCTCCCCGCCGCCCTGCAACCTTACTGGCCGGAGGATCGCCCATGAAATGGCCACAACTTGTGGCCGTGCTCCTCAGCGTGCTCGCCGTGGCGTTCGCAGTGCGATCACGCCAGCAACGGACCGCTGCCGCCGCGTCCACCACGTCAGCCCCCGCCCCCACGAGCGATCTCGGCCGGGCGTTCCCGCCCTCGTTCGAGCGCCCGGGCCTCGTCAGCCGGCAGATCGGCCTGCTGCGCGTCTACGTTACCGTGCTCGCAGAAATCCCACTGGCACCGCCCGCCGACGGCTCCGCGCGCCGCGTCGACACTGTGCCGATTCTCCTGACGTTTGAAAACGACACCTACCAGCCACTCGCCGCCAGCTCTATGGGCTGGCTAGACGGCCAGATGGGCATCGTGCGGGTGACGCGCGCCGGCGACGAACGCGAGGGGGATGTTTTCCAACACGAAGTTCCATCACCTGCCCGCGCCGACTGGCTGAGCGCGGAGCGGCGCAGCGTCACCGTCGACTGGCCGGTGCGCGACGCGACTCCCGGCACTTACCGCATCACCCTCCAGCTCGCGCTGCCCGAGCAGCCACCGCTCGAAATCACGACACGCCTCCTCTGAGCCGTAGCTCTGAGGAGAAAGCGAAGCGCACGGCGCACGGCCTGAAAGCCGCCTACCCGTGCCCAAGTTTCCGATACTTAATGCGGCGGGGTTGATCCGCCTCCTTGCCCTTCCGGCGCCGAAAATCCTCAAGGTAACTCGAATAGTTTCCGTTGAACCACTGCACCGTGCTATCGCCTTCAAACGCCAGGATGTGCGTCGCCACCCGATCAAGGAACCAGCGATCGTGTGACACCACGACGGCGCAGCCGGCGAAATTCTCCAAACTTTCCTCCAACGCGCGGATGGAGTTCACGTCGAGGTCATTGGTCGGTTCGTCCAGGAGGATCAGGTTGGCGCCGGCCTTGAGCAGACGCGCGAGGTGCACGCGGTTGCGCTCACCGCCGGAGAGGATGCCGACCTTTTTCTGCTGGTCCGCCCCCGTAAAGCCGAACTGCGCGCAATATGCCCGGGAGTTTACCTCTCGCCCGGGCAGGCGCATGATCTCCTCGCCCCCGCTGATCGCCTCCCAAATCGTCGACTGATCGGGCAGCGAGTCGCGCGACTGATCGACGTGCGCGACTTTCACCGTCTCGCCCACGCGCAACGTGCCAGCATCCGGTTTTTCTGCGCCGATGATCAGCTTGAACAGCGTGGTCTTGCCTGCGCCGTTCGGTCCGATCACGCCGACGATGCCGCCGGGCGGCAGCGAAAAATTCACGTTCTCGAAGAGCACATTGTCGCCGTAACTCTTCGCCATCTTCTGGGCCTCGACCACCAAGGTGCCCAGTCGCGGTCCTGGCGGGATGATGAATTCGAACTCCCGCTCCTTCTCCGTGACGCTCTCCTTGAGCATCCGCTCGTAGGCGTTGATGCGCGCCTGGCCCTTTGCCTGCCGCGCCTTCGCGCCCGATCGGATCCACTCCAACTCGCGCGCCATCGCCTTCGCCCGCTTGTCTTCCGTCCGCTGCTGGATCGCAGCGCGCGCCTGCTTCTGCTCCAGCCACATCGAGTAGTTGCCCTTCCACGGGATGCCATGCCCGCGATCGAGTTCGAGGATCCACTGCGCGACGTTGTCCAGAAAGTAGCGATCGTGCGTCACCGCGATGACGGTGCCTTCGTAGCGCGCCAGGTGCTGCTCGAGCCACTGCACGCTCTCGGCGTCGAGATGGTTCGTCGGTTCATCGAGAAGAAGAATCGCGGGCTTCTTCAACAAAAGCCGCGCCAGCGCCACGCGCCGCCGCTCGCCCCCGGAGAGTTGATCGACCAGCGCATCCCCCGGCGGGCAACGCAGTGCATCCATCGCCATCTCGACCTGCGGCGTGACATCCCACGCCCCGAGCGCATCGATTTTTTCCTGCAGCTCTCCCTGCTTCTTCATGATCACTTCTTTCGCCGCTTCATCAGCCGCTTCCGCCAGCTCGTCCCACGTGGCATCGTAGGCCGACGTAAGATCGGTCAGATGCTGCACACCTTCCTCGACACTCGCACGCACCGTCGCGCCGGGCGTGAGGTGCGGCTCCTGCTCGAGCAAACCGACCGCGTATCCAGGTTCAAAATGCACGGTGCCATCGATGTCGGTGTCGCGCCCGGCGAGGATACGCAGCAAGGATGACTTGCCCGAGCCGTTGAGCCCCAGCACGCCGATCTTGGCGCCGTAGTAGAACGAGAGCGAAATATCGCGCAGGATCTCCTTGCGCTCGATTTTCTTCGAGACGCCGAGCATGGAGAAAATGATGGTGGGAGCTTCTTCGACACGGGCCATGGGATCGCCACTCAAGCGGGCCGACGACGCGCGGCAAGCTCCGGGCTTCGCCGCCGTGAGCGTCTCACCTCAGGCCCTTCCGCGGGGACGCGCGGCCCCGCCGCGGCTCGCTACCAAGTAGTAGCATGGCGCTTACGACGCGAAGCGGGCACGCCCGCTCGCTTTAGCGGTCTATGCTAAGTCGCTGGTCCTTGCCTCACGTTAGGCGCAGCTGTTCGCCGCACCGTCTTCAACTGCATGAAACTTACCGTAATTATTCCCATGGGCATTTCGGGAATTGCTTCCACCTTTCACTTTGCGCCTGGCCGCGCGCGGCACTTTGAACTGTCACCGAGCAGACCACCGCACCATGCCTGAACGTTTTTTAATCGTAGATGACGATGCTGACAGCACGTTCCTCGCGCGTCGGAACCTGCTCACGGTATTCCCGCAAGCGACTGTCGAGCATGCATTGTCCGGCCAGGTGGCCCTGGAACTCCTCCGCGCGGGCGAGTTCACCGCTGTTGTGACCGACTATCGGATGCCGTGGATGGATGGCCTCACGTTGGTGCGGACCATTCGGGAAATGAATCTGCACATGCCGATCGTCATGCGCACGGCCATGGAAGATCTGGAGAACCCCGCCCGCGCCGCCGGTGTCGACTACGTGCTGCCATGGTTTCGGTGGCGTGAGCTGGGTGACGTCGTGAAAGAATTGCTGCAGTGCCATAGCGCGCCCGGCTCCAACTCAGAAACCCGTCCGTGATTCCAGTGACCACCCCCCGCACCCGACCGATTCTTATTGTTGACGATGATCCCGACGCAGTGGCCTTGACCAAACACGCGCTCGCCAAGGCCGGGATCAAGACGCAGATCGACGTGATGGAGGATGGCCAACACGCGATCGATTATCTCAAGGATCGACTCGACCAAGGCGACCACACGCTGCCCCTGTTGCTCTTCCTCGATTTGAAGATGCCTGGCACTGACGGTTTTCAAGTGCTCGACTGGATCCGCGGCCAAACGCGCCTGCGCCGGTTGCTGACCGTCGTGCTGAGTTCTTCGACCAACACGCGCGATGTCGACAAGGCCTACGCGCTCGGGGCCAAAACGTATTTCGGCAAGTATCCAGTCGCCTCGGACGTGCGCACGGTTTTTCAACTGGCCAACGCGATGCTCACCGTGGACGAAATCGAGAAATTCGTGCTCCCCGGCATTCGACCGGCCGTGCCCGGCCCGGCTCCCGCGCCCGCCGTGCGTTGACGCTGCAGGGCACACGGTCGCTCTTCGCCCGACCCAAGCCCGGCGTCACACCGACTGCGTCGCCACCTCGAGTTTCGCCAGGTATTCCATGGCGTCCTCCCGCGTCGTGCCGCACATCGAATCGCTCGGCCGCAAGTTCACGCACACGGCTGGCCGATCGAGCTGTCCGAAAATCGCGCAGCGATAGTCGGGTAACAATTGCGCGCACATCACTCCGGCTGGCTTCCCGTGCGGCATCCCAGGAATGGCCGATGAAATCGAAACCGCGATGCAGCAAGCACCGCATCCCGGGCGACAGTTCATGGCGTATCGTCGGACGCCCTACGGCGAACGCAAGACCCTCGGTTCGGGTAGGTGGAGACCTCCCGTCACATAATGTCTTGGTAAGGAACTAGCGCACGCGTCCCGCTACTATCGCCCCGCACCCCACTACTAATATGAAACTGTCTGTTCCCGCTCTTGTTACGATTTTAGCACTCACCAGCAGCGTCGCGACGCTCTCAACCGGCTGCGCCGGCTCCGCCACGCGCGAAAGCACCGGCGAATACATCGACGACGCCACGACCACCACGAAGGTAAAATCGGCCTTCGTCAAAGACCCCCTCGTCAAGGCGCTCGACGTCAAAGTCGATACCTTCAAGGGCGTCGTCCAGCTCAGCGGCTTCGTCGACACCGCCGAGCAGAAGGCTCGGGCCGAGCAGATCGCCGCGGGCACGACCGGCGTCACCACGGTGCGAAATAACATCACGATCAAGTCTGCCTCGACCCCCTGAGTAAGCAGCTTCTTTCCTGTTTCCCACGAGGGCGGGTGTTTCACCCGCCCTCGTTTTATTTGTGAGCGCCAAACCTCCCGCCCGTCGGCGCCGTCTGCCGCCGCTCAAACTCTCTGAGTTGCCTTGGCGCAAAATCGTCACGGTCGTGCTCGTCCTCGGCGCGATCGGCGCGTTGCTTTACAGCCGCCTCGAGATCGAGACCGTGCACGCTCAAGCCGCCCGGCTCAACGCCGGCGTAGCGTTCGCGCTCCTGCTCGTCCTGCCGTTGGTCGGATTTCCCGCGAGTCTGCTCCACATCGCCGCCGGGATCCGCTTTGGCGCCGGGCTCGGCTTGGCGCTGGTTTCGCTTTCCATCCTGCTGCAGGTGATCGCCAGCTACTTCATCGTGAGCATCTGGCGGCCGCGCTTCGAACGCTCCCGCTGGCTGAAACGGCTGCGCGAGCGCATTCCCGAGGGTGCGCACACCAGCGTGACGATCTTCACCGTCTTCCTCCCCGGCGCGCCTTACGCCGCCGTCAACTACGTGCTGCCGCTTCTCGGCGTGCCGTTGCGTATCTTCGTCCTTTGCGCGTGGCCGCTGCACACGCTGCGCTCGACCGTCACCGTGATGCTCGGCGGCCAGAGCGCCAACCTCACCGCGACCCGGCTGGCTGTGCTGATTGGCTATGCGCTGCTGATTCTGGCCGTTTCGTGGTGGACGTATCGTCGCCTCCAGTCGCAATTCTCAAATCGGCCACCAGCGGCAGGTGATCGGAAGCAACCCGCGTAAGATCGTTGCGCACGACCGTCACCTTGCGGCGCTCGAAGTGCTCGGAGCAGAAAATGTGATCCAGCCGCACGAGCGGCTGGATGGATGAAAACGTCCCGAGTGGCCGGTGCCCGCCCACCGTCGTCTGCACATCGCGCAGCCGCGCGGCCGCCAGCTTGTAAGGCGCACTGCCCGGCATCGCATTGAAGTCACCGCAGAACAGAACGGGCTCCGCGGCTGGAATCCCGCCGATCCAGTCCGGCCCCAGTAACGCCTGCACCTGCAACACCCGCTCGTGCGGGCCAAGGCCGAGATGCGTTGTGATGACATTTATGATACTGCCATTTACGATGACCCGGGCCCACATCGCGGAACGCGGCTCCTGCCACCAGCTCGTCGCGTCGTGCGGCAGCCGCGCGCGCTTGACGACCTCGATCGGATACATGCTCAGCAGCGCGTGGCCGTAATGCTCCTCTTCCCGCGTGACGGTGGGGCAAAACACGACGTGCATGCCCAGCTCCCGCGCGATGATCTCCCCCTGGTCCTCCGCGCGCGAACGCCGGCGGCCGAGGTCGACTTCCTGCAACGCGACGATGTCGGGCATCTGCCCTCGAATCACGCGCGCCACACGGCGCGGCGATACCCGGCCGTCCATGCCGCTGCAGCTATGCACGTTGTAAGTCATCAGTCGAACTTCAGTGCGGGGCGCCGCCACCGTGCGGCACGCGGGCGTATCGCATCGCCCGATATGATACAGCGCCGCCGTGCGCAGCGCACTGGGCCGGATGAAATGATCCGTGCCCTCGGGCAGTGGCGTGTTCACCGGTAGCAGCGCAAATCCCTGCGTCTCGTTCGGCCCAAACCCGCCGTGTGCTCCCCGTTCCGGCGCAAAACTCCACGGCGAATTAACCGACGGACTCCAGCCCACCAGCGCGAGGTCGCCGAAGTTGGGCGTGTTGCAAAAATATTCGAGATCGTGCGCGATCGTCTGCCGCATCGCCTCGGGATGGGGCAACAGAGGCGGCACTTCATCCGGCACCTTCGTCTCGCCCGCCTCGTGAAACCACGTGATCGCGCCATCCTGCGCCCGCATCAAGACGCCTGGAATCATGCCTTGCTTCACCAGGCGCCGCGCCAGCGCTCGTCGCTGATCGTCCGTCTGCGGCTCAGCGAAGTAGACGTGCGCCACCGGGCCCATCGCCGCCACGGTAAAGGTCTTTTCCTCTGCTTCCGTCAGCTTGTCGCTGGCGCGGGCCCGCTCCAACCGCGCCTGGTTGAAACGGCCACGCGAGAGAAAGGTCGACGGCCCCCAGAACTGCGCTTGATTGCGCCAGGCCGCGTCGTGCTTTTGGGACACTTCGAGACACTGCTGCAACACGGCTTCGACGCCGCCCGGCACGTGATCCGGAAACGAGCGCGTGCCTTCCTGCCCGTGATCGGAAAAAATCCACACGGCGTAGTCGCGCCGGGGCGAGCGATCCGCCGCGCGCGCGATGTGTTTGATCGCCCGATCGATCCCGCGCAGGCTGTAGTGCGCCAGACGCGAGCCGGGGCCGCGCACGTGCGCTTCCTCGTCGTAGCCCACAAAGTTGATGTGCACGATCGGCAATCCGCGCGCCACGTCGATCTGGCCGCTGATCGTCAGCAGCTCGCGCAACCCCACGCCGACAAATACCCGCGAGAGCAGGAGCAGGAACTCCTTGTAGGGCCGCCGACCGCTCACGATCGCGCGGATCATCTCCACCAGCGCCACGCCAAATTCCACCAGCAGCAGTCCCGCGATCCGGAAGGCCGACGTGAGGTTCAGCACGATGAACACAAAAATGTTTCGGATTTTCTTCGTCCGCCACATATCGCCAAACCCGATGCTCGCCGCGCAGAAATGGCTTTCCCACTGGCCCGCACCGCCCGTGTAAATGTTCGACCACGAACTGCCGCCCTTCAGCAAACCCTCCGCCTGCTTCGCACACTCCGCCTCACGCGCCTTCGCCCACTCCGGGTCCCACATGCGGCCCAGTTTTTTAATGGCGCGATCGTAAAAGCTGAACGCCGGCACCGCCGAGCGCACGCCGTAGTAGAGCTCCGCTTGCACCGCGGGAGTCGTCGTCGGCAGCCCCGGATAGAATGTGTGCATCCGATACCCTTCGCGCGCCAGCAGCCGCCGCAGAAACGGCATCCGCCCAGCCGCCAGCGCGCGCTCGAGTTGCCCCCGGGCAAACCCGTCGATCTGGATCATCAGCACACCCGGCGCCTCGCTCGTGCCCTTCGACGGGGTGAGACCGAGATGACGGATGGCCCACTCGCTCCGGCTGACCCGGCGACGCGCTTGGTGCAGGAAGGATTCGATCTTGGCAAACATGTCAGGGCAACGGGCGCGACGGCCGCCAGGTTACGACGCCTTGACGGCCTTCTGCTCGTTCTCACCAAAAACCGCCGCGGCGACGGTCTGGGTGCGCGAAGACAGGAGGTCCCATTCCAGTCCGACGCGCTGCAGAAGCGCCGACCACGGACTCAGATGATGGAGCAGGCGGCGCGCCCGCGTGGCCTTTCGCGTCTCCTCGTAGAACGCCAACATCCGGCGCGCGGATTGCTCCCGCGAGAACTTCTTCGCCGTCTCGACCGCGCCCAGCGAGAGCTTCTTCCGCATCTCCGGCTCGGAGCAGCGCGCAATCGCCGCCGCGAAATCTTCCGCCGACGCATCTCCCGGCAGCAAAAATCCGTTGGCGCCATCCCGCACCACCTCGCGCACCCCCGACGCATTCAACGCCACGACCGGTAGCGTGGCGGCCATCGCCTCGGCCACCACCATGCCCTGGGTTTCCGATTTGGAGGCGAAGGCGAAAATATCCATCGCGCGATACGCTTCGCGCAGCACGCGGCCCGTGCGCTTGCCCGCGAGCAGGAGGCGGTCGGCCACGCCATGTTTTTCAAAAACGGCCTTCAGGTCGTCGCGCCCCGGACCATCGCCCACCACGAGAAAACGCGCGCGCGGCTCCGCCTTCAGGGCCAGGGCCACCGCTTCCGCCAGGAAGCCGAGGTTCTTCTCCAGCGCCAGCCGGCCCACATGGCCGATCACGATCGCGTCATCCGCGATCTTGAGTTGTTTGCGGAACCGCGTGCCATCCGCCGACCCGAACGCCTTCACGTCAATCCCCGTGGGAATAACGGTCATCGGGGTCGTCACGCCCCGCCGGCGAATCGTGCGCGCGAGACTCTCGCTCGGTGCGATCACTCCGTCGCAGAGATTCGCGAAATGCGTCGGCACCTCGATCGCCACTTCCTTCAACGTATCCGAAAAAGGCACATAGTGCGTGTAGTCTTCGTAGCGGGTGTGATGCGTGAAGACGATCGGCACGTTCTTGTTCATCGCAATCCGCAGCGCGGTGTCGCCGAGCAGAAAGGGATGATGCGCGTGGATGATGTCGGCCTGGAACGCCTCGAGTCGGTCGGAGAGCGCGGCCGCACCGGGCAGGCGCACCGAGAATTCACTGCCGTTGAAATTCCGCAGGGACGGCACGCGCTCGACCATCGCCTCCGCTTTTCCCGTTAGCGGCTTCCCATCGAACTCGGGCGCGACCACGAGCACGTCATGGCCCTCGCGCACAAACTCCTCGGCAAACGTGCTCACCGAGCGGGCCACCCCGCCCACGTGGGGCAGGTAGGTATTGGTCATCATGCAGATTTTCATGGCGGGAAGCGGAGAAGATCAAGACAAGGGACTGGGCATCAGCGGCCGGGCCGCAGACGAAAGGGTGAATTCTTCGCGCGTCCCGCGACCGACCCGCTGCTGCGGCGCGCATCCCGGGAGCCGCACGTCGATCACCGGCGCCGAACCTCGCCACGCGCCGTCGACCCGCACCTGAGCGCCGCCGGCGATCGGGGACACGGTGACCATCACCGCGCCAAAAGGCGTGAGCGTCGGACCAAACGAAGTGGGACCGTCGCGCCACCATTCGGGTCGCACGCCGCTGCCAACGATGAGCCGGGCCGTCTCGGCCGACCCCCGCTGCTGCGCTTCCTCCCGCACGAAACAATTCCGCAGCATCATCGCGAGTTCGCACGCGGCCCACATATGCTGACCGTCGCCCATGCACCCGCCCAGCGTCTTGGGATGGATCGCTTCCGGCCACTGCCCCGTGGGCGACGCGAGTGCGACCACCGTATCGATCAGCGCCCACGCAGCCTCGTGATCGCCCGCGCGCAGCCGCACCTGCGCGAGATGCAGCGTGAGATACGCGTTGATCCCGGAATGGATCATGTTTTGGAAAAATCCGCCGCGAAAGCTGCTGTGATCGCGCAGATAATTCGCCGTGCGCATCATCCGGTCGTCACCCGGCCCGAACAGCTGCAACGGATAATCCGCCACGAGATTTCCCACGGCGCCGGAATCCATCCGCCGTTTCGGAGAAGCGGGAATTGCACCGGGGTAGCGGCGCTTCGGCCCGGCCGGAAACGATTTCTCGATCGTCTGCAAAAATTCGACCCCGACCTCGTCGCATTCCCGTGCGAAGTTCGGATCGGAATCGCGCAACAGATCCGCGGCGCAGTGCAGGCCCGCTACTCCCCAAAAATCGTCCCAATAATAAAAATCGTTCGGCCCCAGATGCTCCGCACTGAACCCGGCCGGCAGCAAGCCCGCCTCCGGTTTGCCCGTGCCTCGCGGCAGGCGTTTGCGCATGATCCACCGCGCGCCCTTCGCCACGGCTTTCAACCAAGGTTCCGGCAGCGTCTCGCCCGTGAGCACGACGAAACGGTGAAACATCCAGATCGCCTCGCCGTTGGAGTCCCACTCGCCTTCCTGCGAGAGAAAATATCCGTCCCGCCGCTGCCGGGGCGTGAAGTGCTGCAAGACGCGCCGCGTGCGATCAACTCCGCCCAGCGCGAGGAGCACGTTTAGAATGAAAGCCGCATCGCGAAACCAAAAACGTTTATACGTGTAGGGCCCCGGATAAACTTCGTCGGGCGAATGCAGCACGAGATTCGTCACCGCCAGATCGTAGAGCCGCTGCAGCGACGCATCCGGGACCCGCATCACCGACAACGGCGCGAGCGCCGTGCGCCACACCGGCCGGCCATCGATCAGGGGACGTTTCTTCGGCTCGAGTTCGTTGAAGATCGGTGCCCGCACCTCGAGCACCTCGCCCCCAAGTTCGCGCAAGTCGAACAGCGCGACCGCCGTCGCCATGCTGATAGGATCCGAGAGGTGCGTGACGGATTCCGTCGACTCCCGCAGGCGAAGCGCGACATCGCCCTCGCGATATTGGGAGAGGATAATTTTCGCGGGCTTCCGATCGAAGAGCACCGAGTGGCGCTCGTTGATCTTCCAGCCGCAACCATCCGCCGTGGTCGCAATTTTTTCCACGAAGCTAATGCCCTCGGGATTGTAGGGGCGCAACGCGACGGCGAGGTAGCCGGAAGCGAGTCCCTTCGTTCGCAGTTGCATGCAACAATGCGGTTCGTGGTTCTGCAGACACAGCCGCACATCGGACGAAAGCGCCGCGCCACCGTGCCACGATGCCGTGGACCGAACGTGCAAGTCCTCCTCAAGCACCAGCGACTGCTCGAAATCGCGATCCGCCAAACGGGATGGCAGCAGCAATTCGCCCGCTGCGGGCACCAACCAAAAATCGAGGGACCAGCCATCGAAGAGCGGTGTGACCAAGCCCCGCGGGTCGACGATCGGGTAGAACGGGACGTCCGGCAGGCCCACCGCGGTCCAATTGCGATGCGTGAGATTGATATGGCTGAACGAAAACGCGCGCGGGATGAACGAATCGTCCGCTGGGTTAAACTGCCGCTCGACCCAATAGGGCCACACCCAATCAAGATTATTCTGAATCGCTTTGGTGTTAACCAGCCCGCGGGCGTGAAACAGCATGCCAGCGCGCAGCAGCTCCAGCGGCTCGGCGAATTCAGATGGCTCCGCAAACCCACGAATCTTTGCGACCAGATTGATGGGATCGAGAAACCCGTAGGCGCGAGCCGCGCGGGTCACCAAAAAACGAATAGGCCAAGTATTTAGAAACATGCCGGAGACGACCTCATTGTCCGGCGCGTTTCGGGAAAGTGCCCGGCTCAGGCGCGATTGCGCGAGACGCCTGGGCATCCGTGGCGGAACGCACGCTCGGCGGCCCGCCCGCCATGCGCCCTCCGCGCAAATTCCTCCCTCCGATCTCTACCCTTCAGCCGCCCACCTTTTTTCCAGGTCGGGCGCGCAGCGGCTCATCGACGTCATTGCGCGCGGCCAACATCTGCTCGTGCTGCGCCTCTTCCACGCCCTCGAGCGCGAGGTGCTCCAAGGCGGCCTTCTCGTCTTCGCCACCATACTCGGGCACTTGCCGACCACGATCGGTCATCGGATCGCTGGGATCGCGTGACATCGACTGCATGCTGTCGGCGTCTTCGTTGACGGCGTCCGGCAGATGCCGGTCGCGGAATTCCAAACGCGCCTGTTCGCGATCCGTATCGGTGACATCCTTGCGATCCTCGATCAGCGCCAGCTCGCGCGCGCGCTTCTCGATATCGGCGTCGGAAAATCCGCTCACGCCTTCGCCGCGGAGCTCCACCTTCTGTGCGCCCTTTCCTCGTGAATGTGTTGCCATGCTGCGATAGACCCGCCCCTTCGCCGGGCGTTTGAAATTCGCCCAAACTTTCGTCGCCCGATCACCCATCGGAAAAGTTTCCATACGACTTTACACCTTCACCCGATTGGCCGCGGCGTGGGAAAGTGGTTTACTGGCTCTGCGCCGCCCGCCGCACGTTTTCCACCCCTCGAGTAGGACCCGCCTTCCCGCTTTCCGCTCGACGAAGACGTATCGACGCCGGCGTTACCCCCACCCGCCATGCCTCCGAACCGCGCTTCTGCGTTACCGCCCGAATTCTCGTGGCTCCGCGCCACCTATCGGCCCACCGATCAAGAGGTCGATACCTACGCTCATCTCATCGCCAACGTCGAAGGCTATCCCAATGACGGGATCAGCTCGCGCCTCTTGGAGGAAGCTGAACTGCAGCTGTGGACGTGGCGCACCGAAATGCGAAAGCGGGCCAGTCGGCCACGTCGCGCGGCCACCTCACCGAACGAAAAAACCTCGTCGGGCGGGAGCCGCTGAGCCCATTCGACGAACTCGGTCGCCTCCCGGGCCCCGGGGTCAATCAAACGTCTTCTTCAAATCGGCGACCGTGTTGCGATGAGCGCGTAGCACGGGCAGCTCGGACGCTGCTAGATCGCGCACGTCGGCATCCTTCGCGTCCGCGGCCGCATTTTCGAAAAGCGTCATGACCGCGTTCGAACTCGCGGCGACCGTGCGCACAAACTCGCGGTCGAAATCCGCTCCGCTTTTTTCGCTCAGCCGCTGATACGTCTCCGATGTCCCCCCGACGGGTGCATCCGCCAGGCCGCCCTTGCGACGGATCAGCACGTCCAGCGTTTCATGCAAAGCGCGATAATCATTCGCCAACTGCAGCGCGTGGCTTCGCACGTCGGAGCTGTCGGCCCGGCCTGCGCCGACCTCGGCGAGGCGCATTTGCTGGCGAGTCGACTCGATCGCCTTTGCGAGGAACGCACGCTCGGTCACGCGCAGCTCATCGGCAGCCATCGGTTCAGCGGTGTAACTCTTCATCAGCGTGCGGGCGGACGCTTGGCGCCGCGGCGAAGGTCCCGCGAACACAAGGGTCGAGCCCACGCCGAGGGCGCAGGTGATCAACAGTGCGCGCCCGCCGAGCCGCGAAAGAAACGAAGGTGAGAGTGACATGGGGAATGGGAGATTGAAGGTGAGTGAGTGCGGCCAACCGTTTCCCCTTTGACCCGCGGTTAGCCGCCGGGTGACGACCACATTGCATCGGGAAAACACCACTTCCACCCCCGGTGGTATGCCCCACATCTTCCATCTCCAGGCTCCACCGTAGGGCGCGATGACATCAGGTTAGGGATAAACCCGATAGGGGGTAAAGGCACTCGCCTGATTGTTGATGTGGCAAGGCACTGATAGCTTGGGGGCTATCGGGATCCCATTCCTCCCTGCCCGCGTGCATGATGCTCCATTCTCACTTTGTCCGCCTCGCGCCTTGTTGGCCAACGCCTGCCGCCGGGTGACTACGCCCTTCGCGAATCTCCCCCGCGAGGTCGTTGGGTTGTCTTCCGTGCTCGGCCGTGGGCGATTCTCCCGGAGCACAAAAATTCTGCGAGCCCGCTTCATTGACCTAGAGCCAAGGCCGGCCCACGGTGGCCGATCGCCCGGCGCGCATCACTTTCGAACTGCATGAATCTTACGGATATCCCACGCGCCAGCAGCCTGCGGCCTGCACTGCCCGAAATCGGCCAACGTCGGGGCACGGCCGCGCGCAAAGTCGTGCGCGTGCTGGTGCTGGACGACAACGAGGACGATTTCGCTTTCGTCAAGATTCTCCTCGGGAAAGGCGTGGCGTTCACCTACGAGCTTCAGTGGATCCAGACCGCCGAAGCCGCCGTGGATGCGCTGCCTCGCGGGGGCTTCGATGTCGCATTGTTCGATTACAAACTGGGCGGCACGACCGGCCTGGAAATTCTTCGCACGCTGCAGGGCCAGCAGTGCGATATTCCGATCATCCTGCTGACCGGTTCAGAAAACCCGGAGGTCGACCAAGCGGCCCTCAGCGCCGGCGCGGCGGACTATCTCTGCAAAGGCTCGCTCGACACCACACGACTCGAGCGCGCGATCCGCTACGCTCTCAGCCATGCGCAAATGCTTTCCGCCCTGCGCGAAAGCCAGGCGCAATTACAGCTTTTCATGCGCAGCGTCCCCTGCGCGGTATGCATCTATGACGAGGCGGGCGGGATTCTTTTTCAAAACGATATCTTCCGAAAACACTTCTCCGTGCAGGCGGTGATCGCCGCTCGCCGGTTGACGACGAAAGCCAACAGCCCCACGCAATATTCCCATGGCAACCGCCATTGGCTGATCACGACCTTCCCGATGGTCGAGCGCAACGGCCGCAGCCTGCAGGGCCTCGCCGGCATCGATATCACGCAACGTCGTCTGGTGGAGCGCGAGTTGCTCCGCGTCAGCGACGCCGAGAAAGACCGCATCGGCAGCGACCTGCACGATGGTCTTGGACAATACCTCACCGGCATTTCCTGCCTGAGCGCCGCCCTGCGGGACAAACTCACGGTGAACGGCCGCAAGGAGGCCGAGGATGCCGCCACGATCTCCTCACTCGTGCAGGAAGCGATCGCCCAGGCGCGCGCCCTCGCCCGCGGCCTCTGCCCGGTCCAGCTCGAGACCAGCGGATTGGAAACCGCGTTGGAAGACCTCACGAATCAAGTGCAGCGGCTGCACGGCCTCGAGTGCGACTTCGCACCCCTCGGCCAGGTGGATGTGGAGACGAGCGTCGCGCTGCACCTCTATCGCATCGCGCAGGAAGCGATCAACAACGCGATCAAGCACGCCTCCGCCAAGCGCATCACTGTGACGGCGGATTTCTCCCAGGGAACCAAGTCGCTGATCATCGCAGATGATGGCTGCGGCTTCGATCCCCAAGCCGAACACGCCCCCAGCTCGGGCATGAGCCTCATGCCATATCGCGCCGCGATGATCGGCGGCACTTTGACGATCAGCTCCCAACCTAATGCCGGCACCAAAGTGGAGTGCCGCTTTGTCTACCCTCTGTGAACATGAAACCAAAGATCCTCCCGAAAAAGCCCGTCACCACCGCGCCTTCGACTGCCTCCGCGGTGCTCGAGCCGGAAGCCCCCCCGGTCTCTCACAAGCTCAAGGTCCTCCTCGTGGACGACCATCCCATCACTCGCCAAGGCATGAAGGCCCTGGTCAACCAGCAGCCGAATCTGGAAGTCTGCGGCGAAGCCGATAACGCGCCTTACGCGATCGAGCTTGTCGGCAAATTGCAGCCCGACCTCGCCATCGTCGACATCGCGCTCAAAACGACCAACGGCATCGAGCTGACGAAAAACATCAAGGTCCAGGCCCCCAACCTTCCTGTATTGATTGTTTCGATGCACGACGAGGGGCTCTACGCCGAGCGGGCACTGCGCGCCGGTGCGATGGGTTATTTGATGAAGCAGGAAGCCGGCGAGAAAGTCATCCAAGCCATCCAACGGCTGCTGCAGGGCGAAATTTACCTCAGCGACAAGATCAAGGAGAAGATGCTGCACCGCTTCGTGAACAAGAAGGGTGACAACATGGTGTTCTCGATCGACACCCTCAGCGACCGCGAGATGGAAGTTTTCCAACTCATCGGCAACGGCTACAGCACGCGTCAGATCGCACAGAAACTGAACCTCAGCTCGAAGACGATCGACTCCTACCGCGAGCACCTGAAGTTGAAACTCAATTTGGATTCCGGCGCGGACCTCGTCCGTCACGCGATCCAATGGGCGCGTAACGAAGGTAGCATGTAATACTGTGCCCGGGGCGAAAGAATCCGCCCACGGCGCCCCGACTCACGCGTAGCCGCGAGCGTAAGCGAAGGGATAATGCTCCACTCGCTCACGCTCGCGGCTACTTTGTATCCACGCATTCAGTGCGTCTGCCGCAGATTCGCCATCACCCTCGGCTCAGTCCAGGACGGCGGTCTCGTCGCACCCCTGGCGTTTCGCCTCAGCCGGCCACCGCCGCGTGCTCCAGCGCGGGCGCGAATTCAGTGATGCGCGACTCCATCTGCTTGCGCTTACGGTAGAGCGTCGACTTGTCGATCGCCAGGATGCGCGCCGCTTCTTCGAGCGACGGACTGCTCGCGACGACCATTTGAATGTGCGCGTTTTCGAGCGCCTGAAGGCTGATCGCCGCGCCAATCTGGTAGCGCGTGACCGGCGCCGGTTTCACCAACGCCGGAAAGTCACTGGCTTCGAGCACGGCGCTGCTGGAAAGAATCGCCGCGCGCTCGATCACATTGCGTAGCTCACGGAGATTTCCCGGCCACGAATAATGTTCGAGCATGCTGCGAACCTCCGGCGTGAATTCGGGCACGGCTTTCCCGAGCTGCCCGCAGATCGTTTCCAGAAACGACACCGCTGCTCCGATGATCTGGGAACCCCGGCTCCGCAGCGGCGGCACATCGATCGCAATCACGTTCAGCCGATAAAACAAATCCTCGCGGAAGCGGCCCGCAGCCACTTCGCGTTTCAGGTCGCGATTCGTCGCGGCGATGATGCGGACGTTCGCGTTGCGCGGCGCCACTTCGCCGACGCGTTCATATTGCTTTTCCTGCAGGATCCGGAGCAGCTTCGGTTGCAGCGACATCGGCAGATCACCGATCTCGTCGAGAAACAGCGTGCCTCCGTCGGCGGCGGCGACCTTGCCCCACGTATCTTGCACCGCTCCGGTAAAGGAGCCGCGCACATGGCCGAATAAATCGCTCTCCAACAATTCGTGATTCAAACACGGGCAGTTCACCGTCACTAATGGCTTTTCGCGCAGGGGGCTATGCTCGTGCACCGTTTTTGCGAGCAGCGTCTTGCCCGTGCCCGTCTCACCCAGAATCAGAATCGCGGCGTTGGAATTCGCGGCGCGCATGGCCAGTCGAACCGTGTGCTCTGACGCCTCATCGTTCGTCAACAAGCGCGCGGGCGGCGGTGGGAGCGGCCGCGTGACGACCGGTTCATTTACGCGCGGGAGCCCGAGTGGCTGACTCAACGCGTGGTTGCGCAGCATCGTGTGCAGACTCGCGATCGGATACGGGCTCACGAGATGCCCGCGCACGCCGTGCAGCTTGAGCCGCTCCACGAGGTCCCGATCCCGCTCGCCGAGTAATGCGATGAGCGGCAGATCGCGTAGCCGAACGTGCAACCGCTCTACAATGCCCGCCGCGTCGTCTTCGTGCATGCGCAGATCGATGCACGCACATTGGAAGGTATCCGACTTCAGGCACTGCTCCACCTCGCTCCAAGTCGCCGCACATTTGACCCGGTAGGGCTCCGCTGCAAAACCCCAAGCCAGCATGCGCCGGGTTTTCCGTTCGTCGCCGATCAGAAGTAGTTTCATTTCAATCTCAGTGAAGTGGAAGGGACCGACGCGCATAGGGTAGCGCCTTTCCCTCGACTGCAAAATCAGGAGGCCCGTGGCCGCGCGGGTCCGGCTTTCTCCCACCATCTACCCGGACCTTTCCCGACCCACCGGCATAAGCGCCACGCTGGTGTAGCGCAGCGAGATGGGCCGAGAGCGTAAACGGAGAGCGCCTACGAGCGAGTTGTGGCGAACCACCACACCATTCCGGCCATCGCCGCGAGAAACACCGCGACACCGATCACGATCGCAAAATTAACTTTCGTCGTTCGCTTGTGGGGATTGATCTCCGGAAATCCGGAGCCTTCTTTCTCGATAGACATAGGCAACGCCGACTGACCTCGATTCCTCCAGGCAGTGCCGCGACCGCCCGTGAATTTCTGAAGACCCGGGCGGCCACCGATCTCGCCGCGTCAAAACAGCTCGCCTTGTTGCGGCCGAGGCGGCGGCGGCTGAAAAGCCACGGGCACGATGCACTCCGGCCCGTCGTTCCGCGGATTGTTCACGATACTCGACACGCTCACCGCTTCCATTTCCTCCGCGGCGTGAGGCGCCGTCAAACGCCCCACGTCCTCCGGCGTCAGGCCGCCCGGGGCGAGCCACCGCCTGGCCTCGTCGTCATCGACGATCGCCGGCATGCGATTGTGGATACGCGCCATGAGCTCATTCGCGCGTGTCGTGAGAATCGCGAACGTGGCCGGTCGCACCTCCGTGGCGTTCTCATAGATGCCCGCCATGAAAAACGAACGCCGCGTTTTCAGGAAAATATCGAAGGGCACCTTCGTCGTCTCATCGAGCCGCAGCCATTCGTAGAATCCGTCTGCCGGCACCAGGCACCGCCGCCTCTGCACCGCCTGCTTGAACATCCCGTTGGTAGCCGCCGTCTCCGACTGCGCATTGATGGGCGCGAGCTTCGGTTTGGCGGACTTTTCCCAGAACGGCACGAAGCCCCACCGCATGGTGGCCGGCACAACCACGTCACCCTCGTCATCCATGATGATCACCGGCATCTCCTGGCTCGGCGCCACATTGAAGCGCTGGCCCTGCACCCACGCCGGAATCCCGAAGGTCCGCCGCAAATGCTCCGTCAACTCGTCGGTGTCTTTGATGCGATAACGTCCGCACATGATCACGCAACGTAGCAGTGCCCGCAATCGTGGCAACCGCAGGCGTGGCCCCGCCGCACATTACCCGGAAGCCGCGGTGCCCCCGCCGCAGGTAAATTCCCGTGGTAAGGACGCGCGACCCTGCGCGGCCGCGGGCAACCAACCGCGCAATTCGGCAGGCACGAAAAGAGGGTTGATTCGCCCCGAGACGCCCTCCACGTTCCCGCCTCTTCATTGGACGCTTAGCTCAGTTGGTTAGAGCACCTGCTTCACACGCAGGGGGTCGCCGGTTCGAGTCCGGCAGCGTCCACCATCTCTACTCGTGGGGTCCGTTTACGAGTGACGCTGGTTGCTGTTGGTTGCTGAATTGCGCGGTCCTTTGACCCGTTTTCCGCAACCATGAAGCAACCAAAACAGCAACCTGACGGCAACCCATGGCAACCGCCTCGGGGAATCCGTTACTCGTTTCGCGCTGACAGAAAACTGCCTTACTTTCTCCACTGAAGAGGCAGCGAAGGGGCGAGAGTTGCGGCAGCTTACGCGAACGAGGCCGCACGAGAGACGGCAGCGCAGGCACTCGCAGAGAAACGCAGCGAGCACGGCGAAGACGTTTTGTCGTTTGAACCGCGCGAGTGGCGACGGTGGCTAGCTTTTCGAGAAATGATAGGCGATTCGGACCCGCTCCAAGTCGCGCAAGAGTGGCTCGCAGGTCGAAGCAAGAAACGATTGCAGGCATCCGTTGCCGTGGCAGATGCCTCCGCCAGGTATCTTCTGGCGAAACGTTCCGAGGGGCTTGCAGCGGGCACGCTATGCCATGCAAAGAAAGACATGGGGCGATTTTCCGGCGCGTTTGGCGCCCGCATGCTTGCGGACCTAAGGACTGACGAAATTCGCGAGTGGCTAGCCGCCCTGCCGTTTTCCGAAGTAACGAAGAGAAATCACCACAAGCGCGTAAGTGCTTTTTTCACGTGGGCACGGCTCGAGGGTTTGGCCACGGACAACCCATGCGAGAGTATTAAAAGCCCCGCGAGGCACGCGGAGGATGTTTCAGTCCTGACTTTTGCTGACGCGGGAAAGCTATTCGAAACTGCTGCAAGACTCAGACCGCAGGTCTGCGCAAAGCTCGCTCTGGAGGCGTTCGCCGGCTTGCGCTACTCGTCAGCCGCTCGGCTAGTAAAAGAAGACGTGAACTTCCGAGAGCGAGGAATCACGTTGCCCGCTGCGAAAATCAAAACGCGACGGCGCCACTATATTGACGGGCTCCCCGAGAATTTGTGGCGGTGGTTACAGGCAGCACCCGCAGAAGCATGGACGTTGACCGAGCGCCAATATCTCACGTTAAAGAGCGAGGCGTTTATCCTGGCAGGGGTAACGAACCCCGGAAATGTGCTGCGACATTCGTTTTGCTCGTATCACGTCGCGGCGAATAAAGACGCTGCGCGCACGGCAGTCATCCTTTGTCACGCGAGTCCGAGCATGCTTTACCAGCACTACAAGGGACGAGCGACCGAGCGCGACGCGAAGCGCTATTTCGACCTGAGCCCCAAACGTCAAAGATGAGCCACGACCCTGCCTGCGTTGCACTTCAAACCTGATACTAGGCCTTTTTTTCAACGCGGTAGCTCATAGGCCTCAAGCAGCACCACGCCTGTGGAACCGCCAGCACCAGTAACAACGCAGGTGAAGGCCCCTGCTCCGAGAACGAGCAATAAGACCTGATCATCGGAACTCTCGCGGAGCGCAAAGGCTCCAACATCCTCACTGACCTTACGCAACTCTGCGATGATCGCTGGGTCATTCGAACTCCAAGGCACCGCTCGTGCAACTACGGTGCCACTCGAATCGAATATCTGAAGCTGGGGCCGCAACACGACACCCGACACTCCAAAAGAGGCGAGTGACGGACCAACCGCGCGAATGAGAACAACGCGACCGCCATCGCCAATGGTGATTCCAGCGACAATCGACTGATCGCCGGGTCCCACTAGAGCTCGAACCGAGAGATTCAGGAACCGACCATTCGCGGCATACTGTCGAGGTCCGAAAAAGCTCGGGAGCGGCACAATACCCACGCTTGCGCCACCGGGCGTATATCCGCGGGTTGGACCTATGGTGCTGGCAACGAATACCGGCCTCGACCCGTCACCGATTACTTTGAGGGCGTCGACGAGCTGCGGCATTGGCGATATAGTGCCAGAGCCTGGAGAACCTATGTTCGTTACGGGGGCAGTATTCTGTGCGCTAACCGCACCACTCCACAGAATCGTGACTATCGAAATGATGGCTTTCATGAGAATTGGATCGGTCTTGGCTAACGTCAGAGATGAGCCACGCCC
>JANPIT010000298.1:0-2560 GCA_031425115.1 Opitutaceae bacterium
CCCTACCACACTGATTCTTTAACTCGGGCTTCTCGCCTTTAAAAACTGCGCCTGGCGCCCCCCCGGGGGATTCCTAGGGGTGCCGCGGGGCCCGGGCTGGTGGGCCGGCCACCCCCGGGGCGGGGGCCCCGCGTCTCCAGCCCAAGCCCGCTCCCCGCACGCGCGGGGCGGCCCCTGCGCCTCCCCTATTTCCCCAGCAACTCCTCCGCGTGCGCCAGTGCGCTCTTCGCGTTGCGGTCGCCGAGCATCCGCGCCAACTCGCTCACGCGCGTCTTCCGACTCGCCTGGATCGGCTCGATCGCGACAACGGCCCGGTCTTTCGACTGATCCTTCGTCACCACCAGATGACACGCGGCCTGCGCCGCGACTTGCGGCAGATGCGTGACGCACAGGACCTGATGGTTCTTCGCGATTCCGGCCATTTTTTCACCGACCACGCGACCGATCTCGCCGCCGACGTTTGCATCCACTTCGTCAAAAACCAGCACCGGCACTTCGTCGAGATCGGCCAGCACGGTCTTCAACGCCAGCATCACGCGCGCCAGCTCGCCGCTCGACGCGATCCGACTGAGGGGCAACGGCGCTTCACCGACATTTGGGGAAAACAAAAACTCCGCGCTGCAATCGCCCGTCGGCGCCAAGTCCGCCAGCGGCACGATGCGCACCTGAAAATCAGCCTTCTTGAAACCCAACTGCGCGATGCTCTTCGCCGCGACCTTCGCCAGCTCCTTGGCAGCTTTTTCCCGGAGCGCACGCAACGCCTGAGCTTCCTTCTTCGCCTTGCGCACCGCGTCCGCCATTTGCTTTTCCAGTCGAAGCAACGCGCCTTCCAAGTCGCCCTGCACTTCGAGCCGACGCCGCATTTCCTCGCGGGCCGCGACCACCGCCGTGACCTCGCCGCCGTGCCGCCGCTTCACCTCGAGCCAGGTGTTCATCTTCACGCTCAGCTCTTCCGCCTGCTCGGGATCGAACTGCAATTGCTGGCTCAACGCCGAGAATTCAGCACCGAGATCGTTGAGCTCAACCGCCGCGGACGACAACCGCTCCGCCAGCGGTTTGCTCGCCGCATCGATGCTTTCGAGCTGGTGCGACTGCCGCAGCAACTCCGCGATCCGCCCCTGCACTCCC
Source organism: Opitutaceae bacterium (assembly GCA_031425115.1). Classification (GTDB taxonomy): domain Bacteria; phylum Verrucomicrobiota; class Verrucomicrobiia; order Opitutales; family Opitutaceae; genus ER46. The sequence goes on from JANPIT010000298.1 coordinate 1,129, forward strand.
TCTTCGCCGGTCAGGCCCGCGGCCAGCCCCGACGCCAGCTCGATCAGCTCCTGCGCGCGGCTCATCCGCTGGAAATCGCGCTCGAGCGCCTCCACCGCTTCCTCGGTCAGCTCGAGCGCATCGAGCCGCGCGAGCTGGTTTTTCAAAAACTCAATTTGATCGGGCGTCAGCTTCGTCTCGGTGGCAATCCGCGTGTGTTCTGTCGCGAGTTCCCGCCACGCGCGGTAGTTCGCCTTGTAGTCGGCCAACACCTCGCCCGTGCGGCCGAAAAGATCCAACAGGTCGAGCTGGCAGCTCTCTTTTAATAATCGCCGCGGCTCACTCGGCCCGTGGAAATCGATCCAGTGTTCGCCCAGCCGTTGCAGCGCCGCGAGCGTGGCGAGGCTGCCATTGACCGTGATCTTCGGCGCTTTCTCGCGGGGCAGGCTGCGCCGCAGCAGCAAAACGCCGTCCTCGCACGCCGGCAGTTCGAGCGTCGCCAGCACCTCGTCGATCGCGGTCGCATCACGAAAAAACAAACTCGCCTCCACCTCCGTCGCCGGCGCGCCCTGGCGGATGATCGTCTTGTCCGCCCGTTCTCCCGCGAGCAGGCTGAGCGCACCGAGCAGGATGCTCTTGCCCGCGCCGGTCTCGCCGGTCACCGCGGTGAAGCCCGGCTCGAAATCGAGCGCGACCTCCTCGAGCAGGGCCAGATTGCGAATGCGGAGCGATTGCAGCATGGCCGATACAGGCACAAAAAAACGGGCGGCAATCAAGCGACGGATTGCTTTCCGCGCGAGATCGCTCGCCGTTGGCCGCGTTTGTGCTCGAAACACCTGCACCCGGGTCCCATTCCGTTCCGTCGTTCCACCCCGGGCCGTCCCTCAAACTTCCCCTGGCCGCTCATGTTTAAATTTTCATTCTCAGTAGTGCTCCTCGCCACCGCGCCGCTCCTCGCCGCGGCCGCCCGCCCGGCCGATTGGCCCGAATTCCGCGGCCCCACCGGACAGGGCCACACCGCCGCCCCCACTCTGCCACTCGAGTGGTCCCCGGAGAAGAACGTAGTTTGGAAACAACCCGTTCCCGGACTCGGCTGGTCATCTCCCGTGATTGGCGGCGGACGGATTTTCCTCACGACCGGCATCCCGGGCGCCGCGGACGCCGGCACCTCGCTCCGTGCGTTGGCGCTCGACGAGGCGAACGGCCGGATCCTGTGGGACACGGAGGTCTTCACTCCGGCCGAGGCGACCGTGCAGCCGATTCACAAAAAAAACTCGCCCGCCAGCCCCACCCCGATTGTCGACGGCGATCGCGTGTATGTGCATTTCGGACACCACGGCACGGCGTGTCTCGACCGGGACGGCAAAATTCTTTGGCGGAACCAGGAGCTCCGCTACGATCCCGTGCACGGTAACGGCGGCTCGCCCGCGCTCATCGGCGACCGGCTCGTTTT
>JANPIT010000299.1:0-10831 GCA_031425115.1 Opitutaceae bacterium
CCTTTACCACCGGCGCACTCATCAACGGCGCCGGCACCGTCCGAGTCAGCGCCGGCACCGCGACTTTCTCTGGCGCCACTACAGGATCGGCAAACATCGCGGTCGCGGGAGGCACCGCCACCTTCAACGGCAACACCTCGACCACTGGCGGCGCCACGCTCTCCGGTGGCACCGTCAACGGCACCGGCACGCTCACCTTCGGCAGCTTGCTGACTCTCAGCGGTGCCACAATTGGTGGAGGCACGCTCAACGCCGACGGTGGCGCCGCCATCACGAATAATTTTAGTTTCAACGGCGGCCAAATCCTCAACCTCTCCGGTGCCAACACGTGGTCCGCCGGCTACATTTACGGCGGTGGCTCTTCCGTTCTGAATAACAAGCTCGGTGCGACCCTCACCACCGATTTCAACGGCGGATTCAGTGGGACCTACTACGGCAGCGGCGCGGCCACCACCGTCTTCAACAATGCTGGCACCTTCACCAAGTCCGCTGGCACTGGCGCCACCGATATCAGCGCCGTCTTCAACAACGCCAGCACTGGCGTGATCAATGTTCAAACCGGCACGCTCGCTCTCGGCGGCGGCGGCACCAACGCCGGCACCGTCAACGATTCCTCCGGTGCCACGCTTACCCTCGACGGCGGCAACCACGCCTTTACCACCGGCGCACTCATCAACGGCGCCGGCACCGTCCGAGTCGCCGCCGGCACCGCGACTTTTTCCGGCGCGAATACCGGCTCGGCGAACCTCGGCGTCACGGGCGGCACCGCCACGTTTAGCGGCACCACCTCAACGAGTGGCGGCGCCACCCTCTCCGGTGGCACGCTCAATGGCACGGGCACCCTCACCCTCGGTGGGCTGCTCACTTTGAGCGGAACCACCCTCAACGGCACCGGCATCCTCAACGCCGACGGTGGCACGGCCATTACCAACAACTTTAGTTTCTCCGGATCGACTCTCAATCTCGCCGGCGCTTCTACATGGACCGCGGGCTACATCTACGGTGGCGGCTCTTCCGTCCTAACCAACAAAGCGGGCGCTACGTTCATCACGAACTTCAACGGCACGCTCAATGGAAACTACTATGGCGGGGGCGCAGCCACGACTGTCTTCAATAACCTCGGCACCTTCACCAAGTCCGCCGGCACGGGTGCCACCGATATCGGCGCCGTCTTCAACAACTCCGGCACCGTCAACGTCCAGACCGGAGCCGTCTCATTCCACAGCGGCGGCACTGCCACCGCGACGAGCTCTTTCGCGGTCAGTTCCGGCGCGGCGCTGAATTTCGTCGGTGGCACCTTCACGCTCGCGAGCGGAGCCTCGCTCGGTGGTGCCGGGGCCGTGAACCTCAGCAGCGGCACGCTCGCCGTCGCGTCCGGCACCGCCACCGTCGCCAGCCTCGCGGTTTCCGGTGGCACCCTTGGCGGATCCACCGGCGGCGTTGCGATTACCACCTTGGGTCACTCCGGCGGCTCGATCGCAATCGGAACCCTCGCGCTTTCCGGCACGTCGACGTGGACCGGCGGGGACTGGAACGGCTCGGCGGGTGCCACCGCCACCATCGCCAGCGGCGGCACGATCACGATGAGTAACGGCGGCTATCACGATTTCAACCGGCGCGCCATCGTGAACAGCGGCACCGTGAACTGGACTTCTGGATACATCCGTTCCGGCAATGGCGGCTCCTTCACCAATGCCGCGGGTGCGACCTTCAACGACCTCCAGACCTCAGGCTACACGATCCATAATCCGAACTTCGAAGGCACTGCCGGCACGTTTGTATTCACCAACCAAGGCACCTACGTCCGCAATGCCGCCAACACGAGTTACATCGACGTTCCCTTTCACAACAACGGCACTGTCTCGGTCGTGCAGGGCGACTTGCGCTTCCGGGCCGGCGGCACCCTCGCCTCGACGGGCACCATCTCCACGGTCGCCGGCACCAACGTCGTTTTCGATTCCGGCTACGTCGTCAACAACGGCGCCTCCCTGACCGGCGCGGGCGGATACTGGCTCACCAATGGCACGCTGGATGTCACCGGCACGATCAACGTTGGCACGCTGCATCAAACCGGCGGCATGCTGGCGGGCACAAATGTCCTCAACGGGCTCATCAACTGGACCGGCGGAAATTGGAATGCGGCCGCCACCGGCACTTCCACCACGATCGCGAGCACCGCCACCCTCAACATGGGGAATGGCGGCTACCGCGACTTCAACCGCCGCGCCATCGTCAACGACGGCCTCGTGAACTGGAACTCCGGATACATTCGCTCCGGCAATGGCGGGTCTTTCACCAATTCCACCGGGGCGACTTTCAACGACCTCCAAACCTCCGGCTACACGATCCATAATCCGAGTTTCGAAGGCACCGCCGGCAGCTTCGTCTTCACCAACAACGGCACCTACGTCCGCAACGCCGCCAACACGAGTTACATCGACGTCCCCTTCAACAACAACGGCACCGTCTCGGTGCTGCAGGGCGATCTCCAGTTCCGCAGCGGCGGCACGCTCGCCACGTCCGGCACGATTTCCGCCGCCACCGGCACCAACGTCCTTTTCACCGAGGGCTTTGTCGTGGCCAACGGCGCTTCCCTGACGGGCGCGGGCAGTTATTGGCTGACCGGCGGCACGCTGGATGTTCCCGGCACGATCAACGTCAGCACCCTCAATCAAACGGGCGGCGTTCTCGCGGGAACGAACGTTCTGAACGGCGTGATCAACTGGACGGGCGGCAATTGGAACACCGCGGCCGTCGGCCCCACCACCACGATCGCCCGCACCGCCACGCTCAATATGGGGAACGGCGGCTATCGCGATTTCCACCAGCGCGCCATTGTCAACGAAGGCATCGTCAATTGGAATTCCGGGTATATCCGCTCGGGCAGCGGCGGCTCGTTCACCAACGCCTCCGGGGCGACGTTCAACGATCTCCAAACTTCCGGCTACTCGATTCACAATTATAGCTTTGGTGCCACCGCCGGCCCATTCGTCTTCACCAACAACGGCGCCTACGTCCGCAACGCCGCCAACACCAGTTACGTCGACATTCCTTTCCACAACAACGGCACCGTCTCGGTGCTGCAGGGCGATCTCCAATTCCGCAATGGCGGCACCCTCGCCGCCGCCGGCTCCATCTCCGCCGCCGCCGGCACCAATGTCGTTTTCACCAGCGGCTATACCGTGAGCAACGGCTCGTCGCTCACCGGCGCCGGCACTTACTGGCTGACCGGCGGCACGCTCACGCTCACCGGCCAGCTCAACGTCGGCACCTTCAATCAGTCCGGCGGTTCACTCGCCGGCACCGGGACCATCAACGGCCTTTTCAACTGGACCGGCGGCGACTGGAACGGAACCGCCACCACCACGATCGCAAGTGGCGCCAGCCTCAGCATGAGCAACGGCGGCTACCACGACTTCAATCGGCGAACCGTCGTGAACAATGGCATCGTTAACTGGAGCTCGGGTTACATCCGCTCGAGCAACGGCGGCTCGTTCACCAACACCGGCACTTTCAACGACGTCCAGACCTCCGGCTATTCAATCCACAACCCAAGCTTCGAAGGCACGGCCGGCACATTTGTCTTCACCAACAACGGCACCTACGTCCGCAACGCGACCAATACGACCTACGTCGATACGACCTTTAACAACAACGGCACCCTCACTCTCACGAAGGGCGATTTTCAGCTTCGTGCCGGCGGCACCATGTCCGCCACCAGCGTGGTGAACGCCGCCACGGGGGCGCACTTGTATTTCACCAACAACTACACCCTCACCGACGGCGCCACGTTCGCCGGACCGGGCGGGTTCACTCAATCCGGCGGCACGCTCACCCTCAATGGCACCCTTCAAGCGACGAATTTCAATTGGAGCGGCGGCAACTGGAACGCAGGAACCACCGGCCTCACCACCACGATCGGTGCCACCACCGTGTTGAATCTCACCAACGGGAACTACCACGACTTCGACCGCCGCGCGGTCGTGAACAACGGCATCGTCAATTGGTCCAGCGGCTACATCCGCTCCGGCAACGGCGGTTCATTCACCAACGCCGCGGGCGCGACCTTCAACGATCTTCAAACTTCCGGCTACACCGTTCACAACCCCAGTTTCGGCGGCACCGCGGGCACCTTTGCTTTTACCAATAATGGCACCTACGCCCGCGCTGTGGGCGGCACGAGTTACTACGACACAACGTTCAACAACAACGGCACCATCGACCTTTCCGGCGGCGAAATCCAGCTTCGCCAGGGCGGCACGATGTCCGCCACCAGCGTGGTCAACGCCGCCAGCGGCACGAATTTCTATATCACCAACAACTACACGCTCCAAACCGGCGCTCAGTTCCTCGGGGCCGGCACGATCTGGCAGACCGGTGGCACCCTCACGCTCAACGGCACCCTCAAGGCTTCTAACTTCAGCTGGTGGGGCGGTAATTGGAACGGCGCCGGCACCAGCGTAATTGGCGTCGGCACCACCCTGAACCTCGTCAGCGGAAACAATAAAGATTTTGACCAGCGCACTATCCTCAATCAGGGCACCGTGAATTGGAGTTCCGGATACATTCGCGGCGGCAACGGCTCGAGCTTCACCAACGCCGCCGGCGCGACCTTCAACGACCAGAATACCTCCAGCTACACCGTGCACAACGGGTTCGGCGGCACCTTCGGATTCGTCAACGACGGGCTTTACAGCAAGGCCACCACCGGCACCACGGTCTTCAGCGTGCCCTTCACCAACAACGGCACGCTCGCCGTCACCGCCGGCGCCGTCGTCTTCAACAGCACCTTCACCAACAACGGCGCCCTCGCGCTCGGTGGCGGCGCCACGATCCAATCTTCCGGCGCCATTTCGCTGGGCACCTCCGCCCTCACTGGCACCGGCACAATCACCGCCTCCAGCGTCACGGCCGGCGGCCTCGTCTCGCCCGGCAACTCCGCGGGCCAGCTCTCGGTGAGCGGCAACCTCACCCTGCTCTCCACGAGCACACTCCTCTTCGAGCTCGGCGGCGCCACCCCTGGCACCGGCTACGACCTCCTCTCGATCGGCGGCAACGGCGTGATCGCCGGTAATCTCTCACTGCAATTCCTCAACGGTTACCAAGCCTCGGTCACCCCCAGCGCCACCTTCACCGTGCTCACCACGGGCGGCACGCTCACCGGATCCTTCGCCAACATTGCCAACGGCCAACAGCTCTTCACCGCAGACGGCGCCGGCTTGTTCAAAGTGAATTACGGCCCCGGCAGCGCCTTCGCCGCCAACAGCGTCGTGCTCTCAAATTTCGTCGCCGTCCCCGAACCCTCGACGTGGGCGCTCATGGTTATCGGCACGCTCGTCGTCGCCGCCCAACTCTACCGCCGCCGTAAATAGTCGCCCCTGGTCCGCACTTCATTGGAGACGCGGCGCGCCCGCCGCGTGGTTCGGTTCATCCGTCTCTCAAGGCAGTTCGTAAACCTCCACGAGCGCCTCACCCGTCCCTCCGCCCACGCCGGAGACATGCACCGTGTAGCCCGCACCCGCCGTGAGCGTCGCCACCAAGGCCGCATCGCGACTGCCCGACGCCAACGGAAAGGCCGCCACCTGCGCAAACGTCGCACTCAACGCTGCGTCCCAGTTATCATTCTCCGCCAGTTTCGCGCCGCGCGCATCAAACAGCTCGAGCCGCGGATCGGCCAGCACGCCCGGCACGCCAAAACCCGTTAGCCCCGGGCCGACGGCGCGAATCAGCACTCGCTGCGTCCCCGTGCCCGCTACGAAAAATCCCGCGATCAGCACGTCGCTGCCCGTGCCCACCCGTTGCCGCGACGAGAGATTCACCAGACGCGCTGCGCTGCCGCGACCGACATCATAGGCCTCGACCAGCACCGTGCCTGCCGCCGTGCCCCGCACCTGCACCGTGTAAGCGCCACCCAGCGTCTGCCGCAGGGCCGCATCGCGGCTGCCGGCGCCGAAAGCAAATGCTCCCGCCGCCGCCACCGTTGGCGCGAGCGTTCCCGGCCAATCGTTGTTCTCACCCACGCGCGTCGCGCCAAAAAATAAATCGAGCCGCGGGTCCGCCATCGCTCCCGTCACCCCCAACTGCCCAAGGGCCGGCCCCGCCGCGCGTATCAGCACATCTTTTACGCCCCCGCTCACCGCCAGCCCCACAATCACCGACTGCGCGGCGTTCAGCGACGTGCGGAGCGAAACATTCGCCAGCCACGCCTCCGGCCCCGTCAACGCCGGGGCGATCGGTCCACCCGCCGCCACGTTCGAAACCTGGGCCGCGTCACCGAACGCGCTGAACGCCATCACCCGATACTCATACGCCCCGCCGGTCGCCACGCTCGTGTCACTGTAGCCCGTGCTGTCCGGCCCGAGGACGACCACCGTCTCCCAAGTTCCCGCCGCGCCCGACCGGCGCTCCACGCGATATCCCGTTTCGTTGTCCGCGTTGTCGCGCCACGCCAGGACCACCGTCCCAACACCCGGATTCGCCTGCAACGCCGTCGCCGCCGCCGGAATCGGTCCCTCGAAATACTCGCGCAGCCCGTCGCGAATCGCACTCGCGACCAACCGCTTGAACCCGTCGTCCTGCAGCGCTGCGTTGTCCGGCGTCGGCAGATCCATAAACGCGATTTCCAGCAACACCGCTGGCCGCGTCGCCAGCCGATTCTCCCCGTAGCTCCCGTTGAACCCTTGCACCCGCCGGTCCACCCACGCCGGATTGTAGTCGCGGCGAATCGCCGTGATCACTTTCGCGTGGAGAATATCCGCCAGCCGCCGGCTCTCCGCCCCAAATCCATTGCCCGTATCGTAGAGCGTCTCCGTGCCAGTGCCCGCGCCCGGCGTGCCCGCACCATTATTGTGGATACTCACCATCACGTCCGCATTCACCGCGTTGGCGTAGCGCGGGCGGCAACGGATGTCCTGCTCCAGGTGCGTGAAGCCGGACTCGTTCCACACCGACGCGTCTGCGCCGAGCGCCCTGACGTGATACCGCGCCGCCTCCTGCCACCGCGGAAACCCCGTCTCGCCCACGCCCGCCGCTCGATCCAAATTGCGCGTCGGCCGCACGTCCGCCCCCGACGCGGTCAGCATCGTGCTCAGGTGGGTGACAATGTCGTGGTTCACGAAATCCTCCACGATCCCGTTCCAATAGCTCCGCTGCAGCACGTAATTACTCCCGTTCAAATAGTATCCATGTCCTGGACTCACCGCGATCCGGCGCGCCGTCAAAGCCTCCATTGACGGCGTGCCAGGCGCTTCAGGCCGCGCTCGCTGCCGCGCCACCGCCGCGCCCTCGTTGCCTGCCAGCAACACGTGCAGCGGCACGCCGGCAATCCGCGTGAACACTTCGAACGTCGCGAACCGGTGCCGCAACACCTCGCCGGCTGCCACATGCATGCGCCGCGAGAGCTGTTCGAATTCCCGACTGCCTAGGCCCACGTCCGTCAGTTCGCTGCTGAAATCCAACGTCAGCCGCTCGTCGCTCATCCTCGCGGCTAGCAGCCGAATCCCCCCCACGTCAGCCGTCCCCAGCACGCCTTCAATGGCAGCGCGAACGTCGTGCACCAGCCGCGTCTCCTCCGTCGCTGCCTGCGCGCGCGCGCGCCCGTGCACGGCGCAGCTCAAAACCAAGGCCAGAATTACGACAAGGGGAGAAGTAAATTTCATGAGGTGCGATGCGTGCGGTGACGCGTCCGATACGCGTAGGGACTCTCACCGGTCTCGCGGCGAAATGCCACGCTCAGATAGCTCGCGTCGCCGAAACCCGCCTGCTCCGCCACGACCGCGATCGATACCTCGCTCTCGACGAGCAGCTGTTTCGCGCGCGCGATCCGTTGCTGCACAATCTCCCGGTGCGGCGAGTGCCCCAGCGCCGCGATGAACTTCCGCTCGAGTAGCGTGCGCGACATCGGGACCGCTGCGAGCACGTCGCTCACATCGATCCCCTCGCCCGCATGTGCCCGGATAAACCGCAACGCGCTCGCCACCCGCGCATCCGCCACCGAGATCGCGTCGGTCGATTGCCGCTCCACCACCGTCACCGGCTCCACGTAACGCGTGGCTGATCCCAGTTTTTCGCCCCGCATCATCCGCGCCAGCATCGCCGCCGCTTCATAACCCGTCCGGCGCGCATTCGGCTGCACACTGCTCAACGGCGGCGTGCACAGATCGCAAAGCACCTCGTCGTTGTCGACGCCCAGCACCGCGATCTCGTCCGGCACGTCCCAACCGCGCGACAAGCACGCCTCGAGCACCTGCTGCGCCCGGCCGTCGTAGCACGCGAAAACCGCGAGCGGGCGCGGCAACTCCTCCAGCCAATCCGCCATCGCCCGAATCTCTGCATCCGATCCCGGCCGCTTTCCTTCCCCACGCTCCTGCGCAAAAACCGCGCAGCTGCGCCCCGCCGCCGCCAACACCTTCCTGAATTCTGCGCCGCGCTGTCGCGCCCACAAAAACTGCGCATCGCCCAAGAACGCGAAATCGCGAAATCCTTTCGCCAAAAAATGCTCCGCCGCCAACCGCGCCACCGCCGCGTTATCGACACTCACCCGCGGAAATTCCGACGCGAACCGCTCCGCGCTGACATCGACCACCGGCAGTCCCGTCCTCCGCAGCGCCGCCGCAATCTGCGGTGAATCCACCCGCGCGATGATGCCGTCGCCCTGCCAGTCCTTCAGCCACGATGGCAGCGGCGCCAGCCGCCCCTGCTCGGAAAACCGAATCGCCCAGCGCTCTCCGACGCGGTTCCAGTCCCTCACCCCATAAAGCAAATCCCGCCCATAGCGATTTGAGGTCTCGATCAGGAGCGCCACCTTCCGCGTGTCACTGCCAGCCGCCTTCACCCCGTGCCCGGTGGGGCCGGCCCTCCGAGCCGGCCCGGGTTCACGCTTCGGCGCCGCCTTCATGTTTCTCTCACGCCTCAAGCCAGCGATCCCCCGTGCAAAAAATCAAAAGAAATCTATGCATCTTTGCTACCGCTTCACCCCGCCCCTCCGTTATTCTATCACTTCGTCTTCCCGTCTTCCCCGTCTTCCCATCTTCCTTCCTTTCTCATGAAAAAATCGCGCAGCCACTTCCCCACGCCCGCCATCGCCTACGAGGGCCCGCAGACCGAAAACGCTCTCGCGTTCCGCCACTACAATCCCGACGAGATGATCGACGGCAAAACGATGGCCGAGCACATGCGCTTCTCCATCGCCTACTGGCACGCTTTCCGCGGCACCGGCTCGGATCCCTTTGGCCCCGGCACGATCGTCCGTCCGTGGGAGAGCGGCAAAGACGCCGTCTCTGTCGCCAAGCTCCGCATGGACGCCGCGTTCGAGTTCTTCCAAAAAATTCGCGCGCCGTTCTACGCGTTTCACGACCGCGACATCGCGCCCGAGGGCCGCACGCTGGCCGAGTCGAACAAGCATCTCGATGCCGTCGTTGCGCACGCCTATGAGCTTCAGCAGGCCACCGGCATCAAGCTCCTCTGGGGCACCGCTAATCTGTTTTCCAATCCGCGTTACCTCGCCGGCGCGTCGACCAATCCCGACGCGCACGTATTTGCCTACGCCGCCGCGCAGGTGAAGAAAGCGCTCGAGGTCACCAAACAACTGGGCGGTGAAAACTACGTTTTCTGGGGCGGCCGCGAGGGCTACGAGACGCTGCTCAATACCAATCTCAAGCGCGAGCAGGACCATCTCGGTGCGTTCCTCCACATGGCCGTCGACTACGCGAAGTCCATCGGGTTCAAGGGGCAGTTCCTCATCGAGCCGAAGCCGAAGGAGCCGACCAAGCACCAATACGATTTCGACGTCGCGAGCGGCATTGCCTTCCTGCGCACCTACGGGCTCGAGAAACATTTCAAGTTCAACATCGAGACCAACCACGCCACCCTCGCCGGCCATTCGTTCCAACACGAAATCGAGGTTGACGCCGCCGCCGACATGCTCGGCTCCATCGACGCCAACGCCGGTGACCTGCTGCTCGGCTGGGATACCGACCAGTTCAACACCGACGTCCGCGAGCTTACCCTCGCCATGACCTCGATCCTGCGCGCCGGCGGCCTCGGCACGGGCGGTTTCAATTTCGATGCCAAGCTACGCCGCCCCTCCATCGACCTCGACGATCTCTTCCACGCGCACATCGGCGGCATGGATGCCTATGCCCTGGCCTTCAAAATCGCCCGCCGCATCCTCGCCGACGGCAAATTCGAACAGGTCGTGCAGGCCCGCTACGCGAGCTACGACACCGGCTTCGGCCGCGATATCGAGACCGGGCGCGCCAACTTCCGTCAGCTGGAGAAACTTGTGCTGAACAAGCTCGGCGAGCCCACCCCGAAATCCGGCAAGCAGGAATATCTCGAGAACCTGCTGATGAGTTACTTGCACGGACGATAAGCCCACCCAGGACAGTTCCCTGTCCCGCGCCTAGCGCCGCGGTGACGAGGCAATTCAGCGCCTTCCAGGCCGGCGAGAGCTTAAATAGCTCACGCCGGCCTCCCTTTTTTCTATTCGGAAGGTGGGAACTTAACCCATCTATCGGGTAAGTTTTGACTGGCACGCAGCCACCTCCCCCTTGTCTGTTTGTAGTATGCCCCACCTCCAGTCTCGGCTGTTCAACGCCCTTGCCCTAACCGCGATTTTCGTGGTCGCGAGCACCTTGCGTTCCTCTGCCGCAGACCCGGCGCGCAGCACGACGGAGCGGGTGCGTGAGCGCGTGCTGCGGATGACGGAGTTCTTCGACACCATGCTCCCCGGCGTGCTCGAGGAGAATAACATTACGCTGCACTTCCGACCAAAATTCAGCGATCTCCGTAAAAACGAATACATGCGCTTCCCGGTCGAGTTGCGCTACGG
>JANPIT010000300.1:0-2556 GCA_031425115.1 Opitutaceae bacterium
CCCATCGCGATCGAGTTCCTCGGTCGCCCGTTCAGCGAACCGAAACTTTTCGCGCTCGCCTACGCTTTCGAGCAGCTCACCGCGATCCGCCGCGCGCCGCCCACGACGCCGGCTCTTCCCGGAGAATCCTTCACCTACGAACCGCGCCCAGCTGCGGTCGCCGTCGCCACCCGCTAATTTCACGCCCTCCGCTATGATCTCTTCCTCGTTTCCCTCTCGCTCAGTTCGTCGCACCCTCGCAAGCCTCGCGTGCTTCGCCGCCGTTACGCAACTCACGCCGGTCAGCGCCATAGCCGCGGCTCCGGCGAAATTGGATGTGATCGAGCTCACGATCGCCGACGTGCATGCCGCTTACAAAGCAAAGAGCTTAACGGCTCGCCAACTTACGCAGATGTATCTCGACCGCATCGCGGCCTACGACCTGAAAGGCCCCGCGATCAAATGCATCGTCAGCGTAAACCCAAAGGCGCTCGAGGATGCCGACAAGCTGGATGCCGAATTCGCCAAGTCCGGCGCCTTCGTCGGCCCCATGCACGGCATCCCTGTTCTCATCAAAGACGAGATCGATGTCGCGGGCATGGCCACGACCCAGGGCACCGTCATGTTCAAAAACTATGTGACGCCGCTCGATGCATTCGTGGTCGCGAAGCTGCGCGCCGCCGGTGCGATTATTTTGGCGAAGACGACGTTGAGCGAATTCGCCGGTGGCGACACCTACAGCGCGCTCACGGGGAACTCGCGCAATCCCTATGCACTCGACCGCACCGTCGGCGGCTCGTCGGGCGGCTCCGGCGGTGCGCTCGCCGCTAATTTCGGGACCATCGCCCTCGGCGAGGAAACGAGTTCCTCTCTCAAACGCCCCGCCGCCTGGGGCGCACTGGCTGGCATGCGGCCCACGCCCGGCCTCGTCAGTCGCAGCGGCATGTGGGACGGCCATCCCGTGCCCACCGCGCAAATGGGACCGATGACGCGCACGGTCACGGACCTAGCGAAGTTGATGGACGTCATGGTCGGCTACGACGCCGAGGATCCGATCACCGCATTTGGCGTCATGCACACGCCGAAGACCTACACGTCGTCGCTGAACAAAACGGCGCTCAAAGGGGCGCGGATCGGCGTGCTGCGCGAGCCCGTTGGCAGCGGCTCGCAGCCGGACTCCGAAGATTTCAAAAAGGTCGACGCGCTCTTCCAGAAAGCGCTGGCGGATCTCAAGAGTGCCGGAGCTACGCTGGTGGATATCGTGATTCCCGACCTCAAGGAACTCCTCGCGAAACGCGTCTCCGATCCCTCACGCAATGACGAGGCGCTGCGCGTCTATCTGGCCCGGAATCCAAATTCTGAATTCAAGAACCGTGAGGACATCAACAAGCACCCCGCCAACGCTACGAGCTTCAAGGGCATCCAGGCGGCCTACCGTGCCGCTAATCCGAGCGCCCCGGGTGCTCGCGGCGGCGAATTCGGCGGTGCTGGCTGGGGCGGCAGCGGGCGCGGGCTGGGCGATCGTGGCGCTCCTGATCCCGCGCGCATCCTCGAAGGCCAACGCGCGCGCGAGCAACTCCTGATGAACATGGCGAAGGCGATGGCTGATGCTCGTGTAGAGGCGATCGCGCTGAAAGCCGTCGAACACCAACCCACGCTCATCGAAGAAGCGACCACGCCGCCCTACAAGAGCAACGGCGGCGTCGTTTCGATCAACACGTTCCTCATTCACACGCCGATCATCACCGTGCCCATGGGATTCAGCGTCGACGGTATCCCCGCCGGACTCGCGTTCCTCGGCCTGCCGTTCAGCGATGCCGCCTTGATCAAACTCGCCTACGCCTACGAGCAAGCGACCCATCACCGCAAGCCCCCGAGCACCACCCCCGAGCTGGCGTCAGGCACGAACGCGAACTGAATTGAGCACCAAGCGGCGGACATTACCGCTAGCGCGCCCCCCCCGCTCAGTCAGCGGCTCTGCGCCGCGATAGCCCCCAACTCGTCAAAGAGCGGGCCTTGCGTGGGAATCTCGCGCGCAAACACGTCCGAGATGACCCGGCTCCACCCGTGCAAAAAATACGTCCACCCGTCGGCGACGTGCAGTCCACGAGCCGCCGCCTGCGCTCGCGCCTGCGCGAGGAAACGCAACTCGCCGCGGTAATTGAACTCCCAGACGTATCCACGTTCTGGGAACACCGCCGCATCCGTTAACGGAGATCCTGGCGTATCCTTGCCTGCGCCGGTTGCATTCACCACGAGTGATCCGGGCGGCAACTGCTGCAGCAACGCGTCGGCCGCGGTCGGGTTCGACACGTGATGCGTTTCCAGTGCGGCCGGCGCCGGCCACGTCGCGTGCAACTGCCGCACGGCGGTCAGCCGGCCGGCGTGGTGATCCACCAAGTGGATACGTTGCGGCCTCCGGTGCGGTGGCAAGCCCTGCGCCACATGCCAGGTCAGTGCGGTGCCCGCGCCGCCCGCGCCCAGGATCAACACTTCGCCGCCCCCGGCAAAATGATCTGTCGGCACGACCGCACTCAGCGCGTAGCCGGACGTCCAGGGATCCACCGTGCGGCCATG
>JANPIT010000301.1:0-12277 GCA_031425115.1 Opitutaceae bacterium
TTGAGCGCGGAGAACTTGTTATCGCCCGTCGGGATGACCTTGCCGAAAAACTTGCGGAAAATCTCGGGGTGCTCGCGCAGGCCCTCGGTGGAATTGACGAAAATGACGCCCTGCTTGGCGACGATGTCCTTGATGTTCGAATACGCTGCCTCGGAGTCGAACTGGGCCTCGACGCCCGCGAGGAATTTGCGTTCCTGCTCGGGAATACCGAGGCGCTCGAAGGTCTTCTTGATATCATCCGGCACCTCTTCCCACGTGCGCTTGGGCTTCTGGCCTTGCGAGAGGTAGTAGCGGATTTTGCTGAAATCGATGGCCTCGAGATCCTTGGTCGCCCAGTGCGTGGGCATGGGTTTATCCCAAAATGTTTTCAGCGCCTTGAGGCGGAAATCGAGAATCCACGGCGCTTCTTTCTTAACCGAACTGATGTAACGCACGGTGTCCTCCGTGAGACCGGTGCCGGCATCAAAGGCGTATTGCGCGACTGGATAGCTGAAATCGCCCTTGGTCTGATCGATGCCCGCGACGGGATTGGCGGCGGCTTCGTCGATTTCGGTAGCGACGTCGGTTTCGGTGGGCGGATTCATAGGCTGAATAGAAAAATTACGGAGGAAGCGCGAAGACGCGAAGGCTCGCGAAGAGGGGGAGAGGATCTGTTGGCGAGACTTTGCGGATCTTCGCGTCTTTGCGCTTTGGCTGGTTAAGCGGTGACGAGTTCTTTCTTCACCCAGTCGTAGCCCTTGGCCTCGAGTTCGAGGGCGAGGGACTTGTCACCGCTCTTCACGAGGCGGCCGTCATACATCACGTGGACGAAGTCCGGGATGATGTAGTCGAGGAGGCGCTGATAGTGGGTGATCATGAGGACGCCGAGATTGGCGCCGCGCTGGGCGTTGACGCCCTCGGCGACGATGCGGAGCGCGTCGATGTCGAGGCCGGAGTCGGTCTCGTCCATCAGCGCGAACTTGGGCTCGAGCATCGCCATCTGGAGAATCTCGCAGCGCTTTTTCTCACCGCCGGAAAAGCCGTCGTTGACGGCGCGGGAAGTGAACTTCCGGTCGATTTTCAGGAGGTCCATTTTCGAATAGAGCCGTTTGTAATAACCGCTGGCGTCGAGTTCTTCGCCCTCGGCCATGCGCGCCTGAACGGCGGCGCGGAGGAAGTTGGCGATGGAGACGCCGGGAATTTCGCTCGGGTATTGAAACGCGAGAAACACGCCGGCTCGGGCGCGCTCGTCGGCCTCCATGGCGAGGACGGACTTGCCGTCGAGGAGGACGTCGCCGCTCGTGACCTTGTAGTCGGGGTGACCCGCGATGACTTTCGCGAGCGTCGACTTACCGGTGCCATTGGGCCCCATGATGGCGTGGACTTCGCCTTGGTTGATCGTGAGCGAGAGGCCCTTGACGATCGCTTTTTCGCCGATGGAGGCGTGGAGGTCTTGGATGACGAGTTGGCTCATTGCGGGATGCGGAAGTCGGAAGTTCGGAGAATTGAATGTGGAAAGCGGGAAAGGAGGAAAAAGACAGCGGTCAGGACAGGCTAGCGGGTGTTGGGCTGGGCTTTGCCGCGGAAGATGATTTCGACGGAGGAGGAATCGTAGCCGCGCGGGAGGACAGCCTTCACGCGGTCGAGGACCTCGGCGGGCAGATCGATGTCGTAGGTCTTGCCGGTGTGCTCGTCGTGAAAATGAGCGTGCGGCCGGAGATTCGGGCAGTAACGCGTCGGACCGCGCTCGAAGTTTACCGCGCGGACGAGATCGCACTGCACGAGTGTCTCAAGACAGTTGTAAACGGTGGCCAGCGAGATCGTGGGCAGATCGGATTTCACGCGGGCAAATACTTCGTCGGCCGTGGGGTGGTCGCGCTTCTTCAGAAGCACGTTGTAAACGACCTCGCGCTGGGGGGTTGCACGCAGCCCGCTGTCGGCGAGCCGCTGCATGAGCGCGTCAGAGTTTTCGAGGAGAGCCATGGGTTTTGCGGAGGGGACACCCAATTGGAATGATTCTAATGTGCAAGCGGTAATTGGAATTGTTCTAAAGAGCGGGGTGTCGTGGCGTGTCGCCCTCACGTGATCATGCAAAAAGGATGGCGCTCGAGCCCGCCGCTTAAGGACGAGACCGCTTGGAGCCTGGGGCGAAACGAAAAAGCCGACGCTTTGAAGGCGTCGGCTGGGTGGGATTGGGGCGATCGCTTCGGGCGCGATAGGGGGAATGGGGCGGAGGACCGCGCGCGGAGCGCACGGCTCACCTGCTGGCTCAGAAGCCCCAAATCTCCACCTCGGTATAGCTGTTCCAGAGGTTCACGGAATTGCCGTGGCCGAGGATGCGGACGTAGCGGGCGCTGGCGTCGGTGGAGTTGAAGGTCTCGAGCGCGAGGCTGGTGCCGCTGCTGGTGAAGCTGCCGCGGGTGGTCCACGCGGTGCCGTCAGGCGAGGTCTGCACATCGAACGTGCTGGTGCGCACGTCGCCGCTGAAGAATGCGATCTTCACCTGCGTGATCGTCTTGGTGCTACCGAGGTCGTAGCGGATCCACTGGCCGTCGCCACTGGCCGACCAGCGGGTGGCTAGGTTGTTGTCGACGGTATTGGCGGCGACATTACCATCGTCGGCGCTGGCGAGCACGGAGGTGCCGGGGATCGTGAACTTGGCCGCGGCGGCCTGGGGTGTGATCGTGAGGGAGTCGGCCGAGATGGTGAATGCGCCGGCGGCGGCATTCTTGCCGGTGACGGTGAGGCGGATGAGCTGGCTGCCGCTGCTGGCGAAGGTGGCGTTCCCGAAGGTGTGCTCGAAGAAGCCGGCCGTGGCGGCGTATTGCTCGAGCGTGCCGCCGATCTGCGTGCCGTTGGCGCGCAGGGTGTGCTGACCGCGGTTCGGGTGGGCCTTGTAGCGGAGTTTGATCGCGTAGGTGCCGGCAGCTACGGAGGGCAGGGTGAACTCGACGTAGTCGTTGGCCCCATCCGAGCTGAAATAAACCAGCGAGCCCGCGCTCGCGCCGGTGTCGGCACCGACGCTCGCGGTGGCGCCACTGACGGTGCGCGTGAGATTCTCCGCCTCGAAGGTCTGCGGGCCGCTGATGGTGATCGTATAGGTGGCGGTTCGGACGGCGCTGCTGGTCCAGCCGGTGCGATAGGCGATCGCCTTTAATGTCGTGGTGGAGCTGAGGCTGATCGGCCCGGTGTAAACGATGCCGACAGTCGCGCTCGGAGTGGAGCCGTCCGTCGTGTAGCGGATCGACGCGCCGCTGCTCGCGGACGTGATCGTGACCGTTTGCACGCTGGTATAGCTCCCGCCGGCCGGCGAGAACGACGGCGTGGCGAGGGCCTGACGTTGGGCGAGCTGTTCGTTGTAGAGCGAGGAGGGGACGAGGCCAGTCGTGCCGGTGCCCTCGAAGAACCCGGCGCCGCCGGCAAACGGACCGGTGCCGGTGACATTGCCGAAGCAACCGATGGCGTAGTTCTGGGCGGTCGGCGGCTTCTGCACGAGAATCTTGCCGCCGGCGGCGTCGGAGCGCCAGATGACGGAGTGGCCGGCGGCCCAGCCGTGACCGGTGCCGTAGTTGCCGCGGTTATACAGGCCGACGATGTCGGTGACGGTGCCGCGATTCGTGGTCATGAGGCCGTCGAAAAGAATGCCGGTCGACCAGCGGCGGTGCGGCTCGGCGAAGGTGAGCGGATGATCGATCGTGCCATTTAGGACCACGATGCCGGAGTCGCCGCTGGTGCCGTTCATCACGAATCCGTGCCGCGAATACGAGACGAAGCAGTCCTGGAACAGGATGAGCTGCGCGTAGTAGGTCGAGAGATTATAGCGGCGCCCGCCAGTGACGACCGAGTGCGGCTCGATCGCGCGCACCCGCTCGGCGGTGCTGCGCGTGGTGCCGGCGAACTGCACGCCGGCGTGCCAGAAATGTTTGATCGTGCAGTCGCGGATCCACGAGTCCTCGGCTTCGACGAACTGAATCGCGTCTTCGCAATGCGTCTCCGAGGTCGAACCGGCGGTGACGATGTCGATCTGCAGGTCCTCGATGCCGATGTTGTTCAACACGCCGGTGCGGTCGTATTTGTAGAGGACGCTCTGGGAGAGGGCGCGGTCGAGGTGGTTGAAGACGGGTGCGTCGACCGTGATGGTGCTGCCGGAGATGCCCGTGATGTAGCGGTGATAGCGGATGTCGATTTCACCGGGCTGCCAGACGTTGGCGTCGGTCACGCCGCCGTTGTTCATCGCCGCGATCCACGCGGCGGTGGAGGGATGGAGGATCACCACGTTATCGCCGACGGCGTAAAGGCTGGCGTTGTCGACGGTGAAACTGCGGGAGCCGACCTGCACGAGCTGCGTCGTGATGTTGCTACGCGAGCCGGCGATCTCGGATTTGAACTGATCGTTGGCGCCGCCGCCGGCAGTGATCACATCGGCGGTGGACGTGCCGGTGCGGCGGAGGATGGTATTGGTCGACGAGCTGTCACCATCGCCGACCCCCGCGAGGACGACGCCGCTCTTATTGAGACGAATCGTGCCGGCCACGTCGTAGACGCCCGCGGTGAGGAGCACAGCGCCGCGGTAGCCGTCGGCTTGCACGGCCATGTTTCCCACTTGGTCGATGGCGGCCTGGATACTCGCGGTATCGTCGCCGGAAACGGGCGCGATCGTGACGCGCACAGGCACGGTCGGGAGGGGGACGCCGCCGCCCTTGTAGCCGGCATTACTGAAATCGGGGATGCGATTGCCGGCGGTGTCGGCGGGGTAGGTGAGGCGGCCGTTGGCGTCGTATTGGACTTTGCTGGAGTTCCACGCGAGGAGCATGGACGAGGTGAGAAGCGCGAGCGCGGTAAGTGCGCCGGCGCGTGAGCGCGGGGTAGTGATCATGGGCAGGGTAAAAGCAGACTGGCCAACTGGCCGGCGGGGAGCTGCGCCGATGGGGAATTGGCGCAGGGGGCATATAGTTATGACGAGAGCGCGGGCGGATGCCGTCTTCAATTCATACCGATATGCACCCAAAAATTTACGCCGCTCTCACGCGCCCCCGGGGGTTTCCCGGTGCCAGCACCAGTGCCACGGCTCATACACGATGCCATTCGCATTGCCGGGTGGGAAAGACAGGCGGAAACCGAAACTGGCCGCGCGCGATTCGAGCCACCGAAACGCCGCCGTGCGGGCGAAATCCTCGTCGAGCTCGATGTGCTCGGGCGACCCGATATCGATGGCGCGGCCCGTGTGGTGCTCGCTGAAACCGGGAGCGGCGACGCTGCGGAGAATATCGGCGAGCGGCTGGCCCGCCGCGATTTTGTCGCGGATGATGTCGGTCTGGCGCGCGATGGAGCGGAAACCGGAGATCGCGACGAGCTCGATGCGGTCGACAGCCGCCGCGTCGCGCATAGCGCGCCAGGCGGCGGCGGCCGACGGGACGAGGCGAACGGGCCGGCCGTCGGGGTTGAGCGCGACTTCGATCAGCGAGGTGTCGTCGCTTTCCGGATACGGCGCGAGTCTGCGCTCGGCGGCGTAGGACGGCGCGATGCCGAGCTCCGCATGGAGCGGGGCGAGGCGGCGCATGAGCGCGACCGTCGTCAAGAAATCCGAATTGGCGTCACCCACGTCAGCGGATTACGCGCCGTGCTCCGCCAACCAACGCTCGGCTTCGATGGCCGCGGCGCAGCCCATGCCGGCGGCGGTGATCGCCTGCCGGTAGACGTGATCCGAGCAATCGCCGGCGACGTAGACGCCCGGGATGTTGGTTTGAACCTGCGAACCGGGCTGCGGCTTGAAGTAGCCACCCTCGTCGACTTCGAGCGGGGGCGCGAACGGGCCGGTATTGGGAATGTGGCCGATGGCGACAAAGATGCCCTTCACCGGCAGCACGCTTTCGACGCCTGTCTTCAGGTTCTTGATACGCAGCCCGCTCACGGCTCCCTGCGCGACGCCCTCGACGGCGAGGGGGACGCTGTCCCAGACGCACTGGATTTTTTCGTGGGAGGTCGCGCGGTCGGCCATGATCTTGGACGCGCGCAGCGCGTCGCGCCGATGCACGAGGTAAACCTTGCTGGCGAAACGCGTGAGGAAGAGAGCCTCTTCTGCGGCGCTATCGCCGCCGCCGATGACGGCGACCTCCATCTTGCGATAAAACGCGCCATCGCACGTCGCACACGTGGTGACGCCCTTGCCGCCGTAGAGTTCCTTTTCGCCGGGGATGCCGGTCATACGGGGCGAGGCGCCGGTCGCGATGATCACCGTCTTGGCCAGAATGGTGCGCTCGGCAGTGACGAGCTTGCGGGGCATCGCAGTGAAATCGACGGACGTGACGAGGGCCTGCTCGAAACGCGTGCCAAAACGCGTGGCCTGCTCCCGCATGTTCTGCGTGAGCTGGAAGCCATCGACGCCGTGCGGGAAGCCGGGAAAGTTTTCCACCTCGCTCGTCGTCGTGAGCTGCCCGCCGGGCAGCGGTCCCTCGAGCACCAGCGGGTTCAAACTGGAACGGGCGGCGTAAATCGCGGCGGTTAATCCGGCGCAGCCGGTGCCGATGATGACGACGTTTTCGACGGTGGGAGAAGACATGTGAAGCAAGGAAGCAAACACAGAGCCGCGGAGTTTCCAGACTGCAACTCCGGAGATGTAACCGAGTGGGCGCGCGGCGCATCTCGCTTTCTAGACGAAAAAGGCAGGGCGAACCGTCCTCGGTGAGCCGACGCGCGGATCGCGTGCGGAGGCGATGCGACCTGCGCACGGCTTTTCCGCGACGGCTCGGCGAGGACGCCTCTCCCTACCTCGAGACTATTTCGACGCCTGTTAGAACCGGCCGTTCACGCCGACGTTAACGGTGATGAAATTGTAGATGATGGTCGACGGCTGGTTCCGGAAACCGCGATAAATCACCTGCGGTTCGTTGAAGAGGTTTGAGACGTCGAAGGTCAGGTTCACTTTCGGGTTCAGTTGGTAGGCGAGGCCGAGATTCACGGTGTCCATCGCCTGGCGCCAGCGGTTGCGGCCCACCGAGGCCGCTGAGTATTCCACGATGTAGTCGCCGGTCCAGTTGTAGAGCACGCGGGTGCTAAATCGCTTGTAGCGCCACGACAGCATCGCGTTGGCGGCCTTCGGAATGAAGCCGACGACCTGACCCGTGCTGGCGTTGATCGTCGTGCCAAAATTTCCATGGGTCTCGAGCACGGTGTAGTTGAGCGAGCCGCTCAGGCCCTTGAGCAGGCCCGGCAAAAACGTGAACTGCTGCTGGTAACTGAACTCCCAGCCTTGCACGAAAGCCGTGCCGGCATTGGCCGAAGTAAACTGCGTGAAGCCCGAGTAGTCGCCGTTGTAGCCGTTGTCATTGCCGGAGGCCACGGTGCCGATGTTGATGTTGCGGACGATGTAATCCGCGATCGTCTTGTGGAAGAACCCGACGGAGAAGTTGCCCACGGGTTCGAAGTAATAGTCGAGCGACGCATCCCAGTTCTTCGCTTCCTGCGGCAGGAGAGCCGCGTTGTTGATCGTCAGCGACTGGGCGTTCTCGTTGACGGTCTCGTTGGGGAAGAGCTCGCCGAATCCCGGGCGTCCAAAGCTCGTCGACCACGCGAGGCGGGCCTTGAGGTTTGGCGTGACGTCGTGGGTCAGGTGGATGCTCGGGAAGGATTTGGTGTAGCTGCCCTTGATGGTGCGGCGGGTGTTCGCGTAGTCGCTGGTGGCGGCCGCCAGCGGGTTCTGTTGCTGCTGGGCTGTCGTGCTGCCAAAGCGGGTGCGCACCCAGCCGAAGCTGTCGTCCTCGGTTTTCTCCAAGCGGACTCCGCCCAGGAAGCTCGTGCGCCCGAGAATGCCCTCGCGGCCGAATTTTCCCTGGGCCATCAGGTAGCCGGCCGTAACGGTCTCGGTGACGCTTCGCGCTCCCGTGTATCGTTGCTGGAGCGCGTAATATTGATCCTCCGACCACAACGCCGGGTCCTTCGGAGTGCGCTCGTTGATGAACATCGACGTAGTCCATTGCGGCATCCTGCGGCCGGTTTTCACCTGATCATACATGACGGTGGTGGGATCGGATGGCAGCGAGGTCGTGCCGAGATAGTTCCAACGTCGATTGTGGCTTTCGGTCTGCGCCAAGGTCTCGCGCCACTGCGCTCCGGTCTTCAGCGCCAGCGGAACCGCGGTGGGCAGTTTATACAGCGCGTTGAAGCGAGCTTCGCGGATGCGCTGATCGTTATGACCATTGCTATTCAACAACTGGCCCGTGGGACGATAATTCGCCGGGTCGGTGAAATCCGGTCCTCCGTTCTGAGTGAAGCGCGGATGGAGCACTGAGTTCGTCGTATCGAGGGTCCAGCCAGCACCGGTCAAGCGGTGGGTCAGTTCGCCGCCCTGGCCGTTGCCGTTGTTCAGGTTCGTGCGCGCGTAGTAGGCCGCGTAGTCGAGTTGCAGCGGACCGAAGTCCTGCTCCGCGGCCAGATCGAGCCGGCGCATGCGAACCATGTAATTGTTCGGGCCGCGGTTTTGCATGTCGATGATCGAGGTGGCGACCGGACGGATCACGGTGATCTTGTCGGTGAAACCCGGCTGGACGCTTGTCGTCGCGCTGGGGACGGTGTTCTGGTTCTGGGAACTATAGGCGCGGGTGATATAGCGGCGCCGGAAAATCTCGTAGTTGTCGTTGGCCGTGGCGTTGACCGAGATCCTCGTGTTGGCGGAGAGACGATAGTCGGTCTTGATATTTACGCTCGCCTGCTTCCGGTTGTTGTAATTGTCGAAGGTCTGGTAGCTCCACACGTAGGCCGGCTGGACGGTGGTGTTCTGGTAGTCGCGATCCGCCTGGTGGAAGCCAACGGCGTTCTCGCTATAAAAGAGGTTCACATTGACCCCGAGATTCTTCGTGCCGCCAAAGACATCGAAAACCTCCTGATAACCGAAATTCAACAGCGGGTGCGCGCGATGCTGCTCCCGCAGCGGAATTTGCTCGGTGAAGGAAGGCGCGATGCGCGATGAGAAGCTGTAGGTTATCCGACGCTTTTCCCTCATGCTGAGGGTCGAGCGGGACTTGAGGTTCACGGTGCCGCCGAGCGAATCGGCATTCTTGTCGGGGCGATGGCCCTTCACCAGTTCGAGCTGGTCGAACAGCGCGCCGGAAATACTCTGCATCTCGAAAGCGCGGCTGCCGCCGAGCGATGTCACCAACCCGCCATCGATCGTGACAGTATTGAGGCCGGCGCCCATGCCGCGGATATTGAAATTGTAGGCGAGCCCTTCGTCGGTGGGGCTGCCCGCCACGCCTGGAAGGCGCATCAGCACCTCGCCGGCACTCATGTTGGGCAGATTGCCGAAGGAATCCATCGAGACGACATTGGTGTGGTTGGGCGCGTTGCGCTGCGCGGTGATGGCCGCCGCTCCACCCTCGCGTTCGCCGGTGACCTTGAAGGCATCGAGTTTGTAAATCCCCGTGGTCAGGTCGAAGTCGCGCACCGCGCGCTGTCCCGGCGCAATCGCGATTTGGGCGCGTGCCGAATCGAGGCCGATGTAAGAGACGATGACGTCGTGCGTGCCAGCCGGGACGCCCGTTAGCACGAAGCGCCCGCTGTTGTCGGTCAGCGCGGAAAGCCCGAGCGACGGCACCTCGATGCGCGCGCCCTCCAGCAGATTGCCCGTCGCGGTGTTGCTCACCGAGCCGGTGAGCGTGCCGGCATCGGCGGCTCGAGCC
This sequence comes from Opitutaceae bacterium, assembly GCA_031425115.1. GTDB lineage: Bacteria > Verrucomicrobiota > Verrucomicrobiia > Opitutales > Opitutaceae > ER46. The sequence continues at coordinate 9,654 of JANPIT010000301.1, forward strand.
AACGGGCTGGTGAACGCACAGGCGAAACCGGCAACCAGGGCAAAAAGTCGCGCGCAGCGACCGACGGGCACGCTGAATATCCGAGTCAGATTCACGTTCATGGGGATCTTCGATTGGGGGTGGAAGTGTTCCGGCTGCACTCGCAGCACGCCGCCGGGCGTGGAGGTGTCCGGCGGCGGAAAGTCGGGGTAGGGTGCGGCGAGCCTCACGAAGCAAAGTCCGAACGACAATCGGAAATCACAGAAACTCGCTGGCGGAGCTGGCGGACCGAATCGCGTGGATAGTGCAGCGCGGTGGGCGCGCGAGGTTGATTCGGGCGCCCGGCAATCTAGCGTCGTAACTCGACCGATACGCCATGCGCTTCCTTTCGACTTCCGTTTCGTTCCTCGTCCTCGTTTCGCTCGGGCCAGCATGCCTTCGGGCGGAGGACGCAGCCGCGTTTAGCGTGCGGGCGCGAGCGCTGCATGAGCGACTCATCACTCTGGATACGCACCTCGACACGCCTTTGAGCCTGCGCCGGGCGGCGTGGGATATCATGCAGCGACACGAGTTTGCGGGCGACGGCACGCAGGTGGATTATCCGCGGATGGTCGAAGGCGGGCTCGATGGCGGATGGTGGGCTGTCTACACCGCGCAAGGTCCGCTCACGCCCGAAGGGCGGCAGGCGGCGCGGAACACGGCCCTGCAAACCGCGCTGCGGATCCACCGGATGGTTGCGGCGAATCCGCAGTATTTCGAGCTGGCCTTGCGGGCGGACGACGCCGCGCGGATTGCCGCGACCGGCAAGCGCATCGTCTATCTCAGCATGGAAAACGCGTATCCGATCGGTGAGGACATCTCGCTCGTGCGGACGTTCTACGAGTTGGGCGTGCGCATGATGAGCCCCGTCCATACGCAGCACAATGATGTGGCGGATTCCGCGAGTGACGCGGCGGCGAAACCCTGGAGAGGCCTCAGTCCGTTGGGGAAACAGTTCGTCGCCGAATGCAACCGCCTGGGCATTGTGCTCGATGCGTCGCACGCGTCGGACGAGGCCTTTGACCAGATGGTGGAACTCTCCGCTACGCCCGTCATGCTCACGCATTCGAGCTGCAAGGCGCTGTGTCCGCATCCGCGCAACATCGACGATGCTCGGCTACGGCAACTCGCGGCGCGCGGCGGCGTGATTCAGATGAATTCGGTGAGTGCCTTCCTGATCGACACGCCGGTGAACCCGGAGCGCAACCAGGCGATGCTCGAACTCCGGGCGAAATACGGGAGCCGGAGCGGTCTCACCGAGGATCAGAACCAGGCGATGCTGCGTGAGCGGAGGGAGATTTTAGAGAAATATCCCGTCCCGAAGGCGACGCTCGAGGATTTCATTCGCCACGTGTTGCACGCGTTGAAGATCGTGGGCCCGCGGCACGTCGGCTTTGGCGCCGATTGGGATGGCGGGGGCGGCGTCGTAAGTATGGAGGACGTAAGCTCCTATCACAAAGTCACCGCCGCCCTGCTGCATGCCGGCTATTCGGAGAACGATCTCGCAGCCATGTGGAGTGGCAATGCACTGCGTCTATTGCGGGCGGCGGAGGACTATGCCGCGAAGCGGAAGAGCGAAGCGACTGCACCGGCCGCGCGAACGCGGCAGGATCCCTGACGAATTGCGCGCGGCCAGGCGCGGACGCAGCGCTTGCCTGCGCCGGGGACGTTCGGTTGCTTGTCCCGATGTTTTCCGAGGACGCTTCTCCCTCCGGTGATCGGGCGCGCGCGGTGCACGAGCGGCTGTTCACCTGCGACACGCACAGTGACACGCCGACGGCGAGCTTCGTGAAACCGGGTTGGGATTTCGCCGCGCGGCACGATTACGCGGTCGATGGTTCGCAATGCGATCTGCCGCGAATGTGCGAAGGCGGCGTCGATGCGATGGTGTTTGCAGTTTACGTGGGGCAGGCGGGTCGCAGCCCGGAGGCGCTGGTGGTCGCGCATGATGTGGCGGTGCGGTGTTTCGAGCGGACGCACGAGGTGCTGCAGGAGAATGCCGCGAGCTGCGGGCTGGCGTTGAACGGGGCGGATGCGCTGCGACTCAAGGCGGAGGGGAAGCGTGGAATATTTCTCAGCGTGGAGAACGCGTATTCACTCGGTCGTGACGTCGAGAATGTCGGCAAATTTCACCGCCTGGGGGTGCGGATGATTGGGCTCACGCACATGTTGAACAACGACGTGGCGGATGCTTCCACGGATCCGCGGGGAGCGGAGTGGGGCGGGTTGAGCCCGCTGGGCCGGGAGCTCGTAATGGAGTGCAATCGGCTGGGCATCGTGCTCGATGCTTCGCACGCGAGTGATCAGGCGTTGCAGGATCTGATCGAACTCTCCCGTGCGCCGGTCGTCCTCTCGCACAGTGGCCCGCTGGCGGCGTGCGATCATCCGCGCAATGTCGGCGACGAACTATTGCGCGCGCTGGCGTCCCAAGGCGGCGTGCTGCACATCAATGGGCTGCCTGTTTCGCTGCGGGATGATCCGGGCAACGGCCGGACGGCCGGCATCGCGGAAGTGATCATGCGCTACAAGGACGCGGTGCCTAACGCGGCGATGCGCGCAGCCGAAAATCGCGATTACGACGTGGTGTGCGCGCAGCACCCGAATCC
>JANPIT010000302.1:0-17930 GCA_031425115.1 Opitutaceae bacterium
TCTTTTGGGATGGGAGCTTTCATGGGCGCGGCTATTCGAGGCCGAGCACCTTGCGGCCCGTTTCGGAAATCATCTGCGGAGTCCACTGCGGGTCCCACACGATGTGCACCTTCGCCTGCTCGACCGTGGGCAGCGTGGCGATTTTCTGGCGCGCATCTTCCGCAATGACCGGCCCCATGCCGCAGCCCGGCGCGGTCAGTGTCATCTTCACATCGATCGCGCGGCCACCGCTGCCGGTGGGCTCGATGGACAGATCGTAAATGAGGCCGAGATCGACGATGTTCACCGGGATCTCTGGATCGAAACAGGTCTTGAGCGCATCCCAAACCGCCTGCTCGGAAAACTCCGCGACCGCCGCTCCGTCTCCGCTCGCCGCTGGAGCATATCCTTCGATCGCGTCGACATCGTCGCGCGCGATCCGCAACAGTCCGCGGTCCGTGCGCACCGTGACATTCCCGCCCAGGGTTTGGACGATGAAAACTTCGGTGCCCTTGCTCGCCGTAACGACATCTCCCGCCGGGATGACGGTCGCCTGCACATCACGCGACAGATGGTGAGTTTGAGTCATGAAAGAATTGGCCTTAGCGGATCGTGAGACTCAGCGGCATGCGAGCGTATACGCCTTTGGGGTCATTGAACGCGCGCAGCATCTTCAACTCCGACTCGATCCGCGCGGCGATTTGATCGGTCAGCGTCGTGGACCGCGCGTAGCGGGGTGCTGCGCCCTCCAGAAAATCCTGCACCGCTTCGATCAATTCCTTCTGACGCGGATACTCGATCAAGCGGTAATTTGAACCCAAGCCCGCCTTCGTCGCAGCGTAGGCGATGGCGGCGTTGAGCCCACCGAGTTCGTCCACGAGCCCGATCTCTTTCGCGTCGCTCCCCGACCAGACGCGACCCTGCGCGATTTCTTCCACGCGCACCGGATCCAGGCTGCGGCCTTCCGCCACCTTGGCGATAAACTCCGCGTAGATCCAATCGACCATGCGTTGGAGCACCGCGATTTCCTCCGTTGTCTTCGGCCGCGAAATCGTGAGTGCGTCTGCAAACTTGCCCGTCTTCACCGTGTCGAACGTCACGCCAAAATTGTTCGCGAGCGTCTGCACGTCGAACTGGATGCCGAATACACCGATTGATCCGGTGATCGTGGTTGGCTCCGCGAAAATTCGATCCGCGTAAGCCGCAATCCAATAGCCGCCCGAGGCGGCGTAGGTGCCCATCGAAACGACGATCGGCTTCACTTTCTTGATCAGCCGGATCTCGCGCTGGATCACTTCCGAGGCGGACGCGCTGCCACCGGGGCTATTCACGCGCAGGACAATCGCCTTCACGTTGTCATCCTGCCGCAGCTTCCGCAGCTCACGGGAAAACTTGCTGCCGCCCACCTCGCCGGTATCGCCCTCACCGTCGACGATTTCGCCCTCGGCATACACGATGGCGATCCGCCCCCCGCGGCCCGAAGTCGCCGGCGCATCGCCCTCCACTTTCGGGGTATCGGCGACGTCCTTCGCGAGCTTCGCGTAGTCGACCAATTTGATCTGCTTGAACGGTTCCTTCGAACCGGCGCGACCCGTCTTCGCTTTCAACCCATCGTAGATTTCGTCGCGATACGCCACGCGATCGACTAACTTCTGTTCCTTCGCGACCGGCGCGCGGATCATGCCCTCGGCATCGACCGTCGCCTGAATTTTATCGGCCGTGATATTTCGACTCGGACCGATGTCTGCCAGCAGCCCGGTCCAGATATCGTTGAGCAGCTTTTGAATTTCCTCCCGGTTCTCGGGGCTCATCTCTCTTCGGGTAAACGGTTCGACCGCCGACTTGTATTTCCCGACCCGCGTCACCTGAATGTTGATACCATATTTTTCGAACGCTCCGGCGAAGAACGTCGGCTCGCTCGCCAAGCCGGGCATGAGAATAATCCCATAGGGATCGATCGCCAAATCGCTCGCCGCGGAGGCGAGATAGTAGGTCTTCGTGGTCGCGTAAGTGAGATAGCCGGTGATCGGTTTCCCGGACGCGCGAAAATCCTCCAGCGCGCCGCGCACCTCCTTGAGTGCCGCGTAGCCCGAACCAAACGCGGCCGGCGCCAGGTCGCCCGTGATAAAGACTCCGGCCACGCGGTCGTCTTTCGCCGCCGCCCGCAAGGCGCGCGTCACCGTGCGCAACTGCAGCGTGTCCGGTTTGCCCCCAAAAATGCTCAGGTCCACCGGCGGCGGCGCGTCGGAGATATTGGTCGAGAGATCGAACACGACGTAGGAGCCCCGCTCCAATTCCGGCGCTGACTTCTCGCTGCTCCCCACGGCCGCCATCGCGGCGAGAAAGCCGATGAACAGCAACACGCCGCCGACCGAGAAAATCATGAGCGCCACCAGTGCGCCGAGCATCGACGTGAAAAAATTCTTCATGCGTTGGCGCGGACGCTACCCGCTTTCGTTCGTTCCTCCAGTCGAAAGGGCACGCGTGTCCCATAACTCCGCCAACATGCCCGCGCTGGTTGCGATAAGCGCGCCAACTCACGCGCCGCGGCGTCGACGAACTGGTTGCGCCGTCTTTGCGCGATCCCATATTGCCCCGAACATGAGCGAAAAGAAGGAACTGCTCACTACCAACCGAAAGGCGCTGACGATCAATCTCGACGAGCGCAAATACGGGACGTTCGCCGAAATCGGCGCCGGCCAGGAGGTGGCCCGCGTCTTTTTCCAGGCCGGCGGCGCGTCGGGCACGATCGCGAAAACGATCTCGGCCTACGACATGAATTTCAGTGACGCCATCTACGGCAAGGCGCCGCGCTACGTGTCGCGCGAGCGCCTCGATCTGATGCTCGATCACGAATACAACTTGCTGCTCGAGCGCCTCGCCGCCCAGCGGGGCGAGCGCACGGCGTTTTTTGTCTTCGCCGACACGGTCGCCACCAAAGGCTACAAAGGCACCAACGACGCGCATGGCTGGCTCGGTGTGCGTTTCCAAACGGAGCCCGGCGGCGCACCCAGCGAGGTCCTCCTTCACGTTCGGATGTGGGACAAGGAAAACGTCCTCCAGCAAGAAGCGCTTGGCATCGCCGGCACGAATCTGATCTACGCCGCTTTTTATTACCGCGATGATCTGAAGCGGTTCATCGAGTCGCTGGTCGACAATCTCGGGATCCAGCGGCTCGAAGTCGACATGTTGCAGTTCTCGGGCCCCGCGTTCGCGCAGGTCGATAATCGGCTGCTGTCGCTCTACCTCGTGCAATACGGCCTGACCAACGCCGTAATGTTCGGGCCCAACGGCCAGGTGCTGCAGCCGTCCGAGGTGCTCTACAAAAAAGCGGTGCTGGTGGAGCGCGGTAGTTTCCGGCCCGTCACGCATGTGAACGTCGACATGCTCAACTGCGCGACCGCGCAGTTCGTCCAGGAGCCGGAAGTGAAGGGCAAGGATGTGATCGTGCTGATGGAAATCACGATGAATAACCTCCTCACCGCCGGAGCGATCGACGCGCAGGACTTTCTCTCCCGCGTCGATCTGCTCGGCGAGTTGGGTTTCACCGCGATGATTTCGAACTACTCGGAATACTACCGGCTCACCTCGTATTTTCGCCGCTACACCAAGGAGATGATCGGCGTCACCCTCGGGATCAACAACCTGCTCGAGGTCTTCAACGAGAAATACTACGAGCACCTGGACGGCGGCATCCTTGAGTCCTTCGGGCGCATGTTCAAAAACGCGGTGAAGCTCTACGTCTACCCGATGCGTCAGGAGGCGTTCGATCGCTACCTGACGATGGGTGGCGTGGCAGCACCGGGCTCAGCCTACGGCCACGCCTTCGCCGCCAACGTCCTGATCACCGCCAAGAACGTGCACATCGCGGACCACCTGCGAAACCTCTACGACCACCTCCTCGAGAACCACTACATCGACGGAATCGTTGGCTACGATCGCGACATCCTCGGCATCTTCTCGCGCGACGTGCTGGGCCGTATCCGCGAAAACGATGCAACCTGGGAGCAAATGGTCCCGCCCAGCGTCGCGGCCGCGATTAAGAAACGTCGCCTTTTCGGCTGCGCCGAACCGTCCGCCCCTGCCAGCACGACCACCACCTAACCGAGCCCACTCCGCCCTGCTCTACGATCGCTCGCCGGCTCATCTGCCCGTGAAACTCGCCACTCCGCCCGTTTCCATGCTCACCTCCCTCGCCCCCGGACTTTGGGAGTTCAACGCGCCGATGACTGTCCTCGGCATGGCCCTCGGCCATCGCATGACCGTGGCCCGGCTGACCGACGGCACGCTCTGGGTCCATTCGCCCGTGGCCTATTCGGCAGCCGTCGCCGCCGCGCTGGCAAGCCACGGCGCCGTCGCGCACATCATCGCCCCGAACGGCATGCACGACACCTACCTCGAAGGCTGGTTTGCCGCGTATCCAAAAGCCCGATTCCACGGCGCCCGCGGCTTTGCCACGTTCCGTCCGGACCTTAAATTCACCGGCACCCTCGGCGACGCATCGGACGCCGCTTGGGCCGATGTTTTCGATCAACACGTCCTGCGCGGCATGCCCCGACTGAATGAAGTCGCGTTCCTGCATCGCCCCTCGCGCACGCTCATTCTCACCGACCTGGTTTTTAATCTCGGGCCGGATATGCCGTTCCTCAGTCGCATGCTGCTCAAGTTGAACGGTTGTGACTGCAAGTTCGCCGCATCTCGTCTGATGAAGTCGGTCATCAAGGACCGCGCCGCGCTCCGCGCCTCGCTGGATCACGTGCTCGCCTGGGATTTCGACGGCATCGTCCTCAGCCACGGCGCCAACATCCGCACCGGCGGCCCCGCACTCCTCCGCGAAGCCTACCTTTTCCTCTAATTCCCAGCGGCGCTTTCTTGAAACCTAATAGGTTACAGTGTGGGTCGCTCGAACCGCGGGAGCAGATCGGTCAGCGCGAAAATTCGTCGTGCCTTTTTGCCCGTTTCGTGGGGAAGTCCGCGCTTTATTGTCCATGCGCTTCCACAAATACCACGCCCTCGGCAACGACTACATTGTGCTCAATCCTGCGGATTTCCCCGCATGGCAGCCCGCGCCGACCATCGACCAGATTCGCGTGGTGTGTCACCGCAACTTCGGTGTCGGTTCTGATGGCATCCTCTGGGGGCCCTTGCCCTCCAAACAGAGCGAATTCGGTCTTCGCATTTTCAACCCCGACGGCTCCGAAGCGGAGAAATCCGGCAACGGCCTGCGCATCTTCTCGCGCTTCCTCTGGGACCAAAAGCTCGTGAAGTCCCCGCAGTTCACGATCGAAACGCCGGGCGGTCACGTGCAGTCCGTCATCAAAGACCAGGGCCGCCTGATCACCGTCGCCATGGGCAGCGTCAGTTTCGATAGCGCCAAGATTCCCGTGAACCTGCCCGGCGCGCCGCGCGAGGTGCTCAACGAGAAGATCACCATCCTCGATCGCGAGTTCACTTACTGCGCCGCGACGATCGGCAACCCACACTGCGTGCTGCCCGTGAGCGATTTGTCGCCCGAGCTCGCGCATCGCTACGGTCCGCACCTCGAGACGCACGCGAACTTTCCGCGCAAGACTAACGTTCAGTTCCTGAAGGTCCACGATCGGAAAAACATTCAAATCGAAATCTGGGAGCGAGGCGCCGGTTACACGCTCGCCTCTGGCAGCAGCTCGAGCGCCGCGGCCGCCGTTGCCCACCGACTCGGGCTGGTCGACCGCGACGTCACCGTGCACATGCCCGGCGGTCAGATCGGCATCGAGATCGGCGACGGGTTCTCGATCATGATGACCGGCACGGTGAACAAAGTTGCCGAAGGGTCGATGGATTCAGAGCTGTTTGCGGTAAAGGTTTAACGTCCCCCTCGCCCGCGGCTCTGCTCGGACCCGCTCACTCGCCACCCTCTCGCGCCCGCCGCGCGCGGAAACCGGAATTCAGTTTGCGTGGGGGTTCTCCCCCACTAGCCTCCACCCGTGCTTGGCTGGTGCACGGACGCCTTTCGGCTCTTCTGGGGCCTCGTTTACTGGAACGCGCGCAAGACCTGGTTTCGGGCGCAGCGTGGCCGCAGCGCGCCGCCTTGCCAGAGCCCGAGTGATTCCGGGCGGGCCTACGAAACTCAGTGCGAAGCGTGCACGTCGTGGCATCGCCCGGCGCGCTTTCGGCGCGTTTGTCCTTTGCTCGTGGATACGAAGGACGGTCTGCGCTGTTCCGCCGATGCACCCGACGTGCGCCCCTTTTGGTTCCGGACCTTCAGCGTCTACGGCGGCACCGCCCTCGGCATTTATGGCGTCGGCGCCCTCGCCGTTTTCATTTTTCTTCGCACGGTCGGCTATCCCATCAGCATCGTCCATGTGGCGCTGCCGCCCTTGTGGCACAAAGTCGGCCAGGCCCGCGGGTGGTTCTTTCTCGAGCGCTCCAACCGCGCTTTCGTGGAGGGGAAAACCTCCGAGGGCCTGCTTTATCTGGCCAACTCCTACGAATTCGACCCGACCAACTACATCGCCGGCTTGTCGCTCGCGAAACACTTTCAAGTGGGCCAGCCGACGCGGTCCGACGAGGTATTCGAACGTCTGATGCGCGAGCATCCGGAACAGCAGCACGCGACCGCCCAGGAATGGTTTCGCGCCCTCCTCGCCCGCGGCAACTTCAAGAAAATCGCAGAGCTTGCGCGCAAAGAAGTGCTGGCCGACCAGAAGCAAGCCGCTGTTTGGGTCAGAGTGCTCCTGTTTGCCTCGCGCCAAACCCAGGACGACGCACCGATCCGCGCATTGGCGATCGATCCGCAGCCCGCCGCGCGCATCTGGCGCCAGCTTCTCGAAACCGAACTCCTCGTGCGCTCCGGCCCCACCGACCAGGCGCGCGCCGCGTTGCGGGCTGCCTGGCCGAGCGACGAGCGCACGCGCTTCACGCTTTTCTTCCGCGTCAACGCGCTGACCGAGCTCGGCGATGCGTTCGCGGCTCTCGATTTACTCAACAGCAATCTCGGTGTGCTGGACGACGAAGCGGACATCACGCTGCGACTGGCCGCCTTTGCCGTCGCCGGGTCCCAGAAGGCGCTGCGCGAGCACGTGGACAAGCTCCTCGCGCCGCGACTCGCCACCAGCCTGCCGCGCGTGAAAATTCTCTGCGCGCAGCTAATCCGTTACCCGGACGCGGAAATTTTTGATCGGCTCTGGCTAAAAATCGAGCGCGAGCAACTCCCGCTCAACGCCGAAACCGCCGGCCTGTGGTTCTCGCTCCTCTGCACCGCCGGCGCCGTCGACGATCGCGCGCGGCTGCATGAACTCACCGCGCGGCTGAAGAACGCTTCAAAAACGCCGTTCGTGGCGCTCGGCCTCGTCGAGGCCTTCTTTCGCGGCGAAACGCCCGAGCGGCGCATCACGTATCTCCTCCCGATTCTCCCGCTGCCCCTCGAGGTCACCTACGCTCTGATCGAGCGCTACGGACCAACCGCCTCATCCCCCGCCCGCATTCCGAAACGCGCATGAGCGTGCCCGCGCCAACAGCTCCCTACGCCGCCGAGCCGCATCCATTGCGGCCGGCGTTTGCGCGACTGTCGTGGCCAGGCCGCATCTCACTCGGCGTCCTGGCCCTCGGCGTGATTGGGCTCAGCGTGCGCCTCTGGCCCCAATGGCGCCACAATCCCGATCTATCGCACGGCCTCTTCATGCCGGTGATTTTTCTCGTTCTGTTGCACGAGGCCCGCTCCGGCACGCGTCGCTTTGTCACGGGCGGCGCCGCGACAAACGTCGCGTTCGGTGTGCTGCTCACGGGCGCGCTTGGAGCATTGATGGCCGCGGGCCTCTACGCCGCGGCGGTCGACTGGTCTCACGCCCTGGTTAATCTCTCCCTCACCGTTTCGCTCGTGCTCTTCCTCGGCGCGGCCCTCGTCGTGTTCGCGCACCGTTCGATCCGACTCGTCCCGCTGAATTGGACCGCCATCACTGCTGTCTCGCTCTGGCTGCTGACTGCTCCGATTCCGCCGGGCACGTATACCCGCCTGACCTTGAGCCTGCAACTTTGGGTGAGCGAGGGCGTGCTCCGCTCTCTCCACCTGCTCGGCATCGCCGCCGTGCGTCACGGCAACATCATCGATCTGGCCAACACGGCGGTCGGCGTGGAAGAGGCGTGCAGCGGAATTCGCAGCCTCATCTCGTGTGTGTTCGCGGCGGTCTTTTTTTCCGCCACGCTCGTGCAGCGGGGTTGGGCCCGCGCGCTGATCCTTGCCCTCGCCGCGCCGCTCGCGCTGCTGATGAACTTCATCCGTTCCCTCGCCCTCACCTTGCTCGCCAATAACGGCGTCGACATCGCGGGCACGTGGCACGACGCCACGGGTTTCGCCGTCCTCGGCGTCACCGCCGTGATGCTCGGCGGTCTCGCCCTCGCACTCGAGCGCGGGCGGAAGATCCCGCTCGACGGCGCCGTGCCTGTCCAAGGCGACACCGCGGGCCCAGACACGCCGCGCGCGCACCGTCCCTTCGCGCAGTGGACGCTCGCCCTCGGGACGGCGAGCGCGGCTGCACTCGTCGCGTTTTTCATTTTGAACACGCGCTCGGCCCCGCCCAGCGCGACGCCACCTCCGGACCTTTTTGCCCTCCTACCGACCTCCGCCGCAGGCTGGCAGACGAAAACGACCGACCTCTATGCGTTCACCGGCACGCTGCAAACGGACCATCTCGCGCAGCGCACCTATCGTCGCGTAACCGAGAGCGGCCCGGCCGAAATCATCATTTACGTCGCCTACTGGCGGGCCGGTCAGGCGCCCGTCAGTCTCGTGGCGGCGCATACACCGGATGCGTGCTGGCCCGGTTCGGGTTGGACGATGCGACCGACGCCTGAACCGCGCGCCCAACTCACCGTGGGCGGACGCGAAATCCCCGTGGCCGAGCATCGCCTGTTCGAAGCCGATCAACGCCCGCACCACGTGTGGTTCTGGCATCTCTACGACGGCGCGCCCATTTCCTATCGCGACCCGTATTCGGCCGTTGAGCTGCTGCGGCTCGCCCTGCGCTACGGCTTCCGCCGCGAGGGCGACCAGCTTTTCGTGCGCGTTTCCAGCAATCGGCCGTGGTCGCAAATTGCCCACGAGCCGCTGCTCGCGAATTTCTTTCAACACACACGCTCGCTAGGTCTTTGATTCATCGCTCCCCCGATGCCGCTCTCCCTCACCTCTCGCGAGAGAACCATCCTCGCCGTGCTCGCCCTGCTCATTGTGCTTGGCCTGACGGGATTGGCCGTCCTCTGAGTCCCCGACAAAAATCCTCGCCAAGCCGCGGCGAGGCCTGCATCCCCTTTGCCTCGGCGCACGTATGATAGGGAAATGTCCATCTCACTCTCCTGCTTCTCCGACGGGCTTTACTACGCCGTCGCGGAGTCTGATGGCGCGCGAGCTCGCAACCGCCCGGGCATGACACCGCCCACTGCGTCGGATACCCCTCCGCCGGACGAACGGCAGAAAGTCGATGCGGAGCTCGTGCAGCGAATCGCCCGCGGCGATCGACAAGCTTTTAGTGATCTCTACGATCGTTTCTCCGGTCCGCTCTACGGTGCCGCTTTGCGCGTGATCCGCGATCCCTCAGAGGCGCAGGACATCGTGCACGATGCGTTCGTCACGCTTTGGGAAAAGGCCTCGACCTTTGATACCTCACGCGGCAACGCCTTCTCTTGGGCGGTCACGCTCGTGCGTAATCGCGCCATCGACCGCGTGCGCATGCGCCGGCGGCGCGCCGAGCTCCTTGCCGCTTCCGCCCCGAGCGACCTCGGCTACTCTGAAAGCGGTGGAGCCGGCAGCGGCAGCGATTCCGCCCAACTCGGAGACGAGTCCCGCGCGGTCCGTGCCGCCGTGGCCTCACTTCCCCTCGAGCAAAAGCGCGCGGTGGAATTGGCCTTCTTCGGCGGTCTCACGCAGGAAGAGATCGCTCACAAACTATCTGAGCCACTCGGCACCGTGAAAGCACGGATCCGTCGTGGTTTGATGAAACTTCGCGACTCGCTCGCGAACCGGTTATGATCGACGAACGCCACGAAGAGCTCGCCGCGCTCTACGCCCTCGAGTTGCTCGAGGGCGCGGAACTCGCGCAATTCGAGACGGCGCTCGCCCGGGATGCTGAACTCGCGGTCCTCGTGCAGGAACTCCGCTCCACGGCGTGCGCTCTCGCCCACACCACTACGGTCGCGCCGCCACCCGCGCTGAAGAACCGCATCCTTGCTTCGGTGGGCCATGCCGCCACCGCGCCGACGGTGCCTGCCGATAATATCATCCGCCCGCCCGCTTCCGTCTTCGCCCGCTTCGCGCCCTGGGCGGTCGCGGCCTGCTTCGCTCTTCTCGCCGCGTGGACGGGCCAGCGCTATCTCACGACGCGCACCGAGGCTGATCTGCTCGCGCAGCGCCAGGACATCACGCAGATCGAGTTGAAAGCGGCTCAGCAGCAGCTTGAAGCCGAGCGTATCGTGACCGGTCGCCGCCTGCAGGATCTCGACCAGCAACTCGCCGGTTCGACGAGCCAACTGGCCACCCTGCGCACGCAGCTCGCCGACCGCGATAACGGTATCGCCGATCGCGAGCGCCTGCTCGCGGAAGCCCGTAATCAACTGCAGGATCGCGACCGCCAACTCGCCGACAGCCGCGGTCGACTCGGTGAACGCGAACAACAAGTCGCTACCCTCACCCAGCGCATCGACGCGCTCGCCGGCGCCTCCGCCGAGATCGGCAAACAGCTCGGCGAAGCCAAGGATCGAATCGCCAAACTCTCCACCGAGCTTAAATCGCAGAGCGATCTCGCCACGCTCCAGCTCACGGCGCTCGCCTCGATGGTGAAGGGCGTGCCGAACGCACTCGCCGTCGCCGTCTGGGATCCGGTCAAACAAGAGGGCGTGCTCAAGGCCGAGAACCTGCCCGTGTTGCTCGCCAACCAAGACTACCAACTTTGGGTTGTGGATCCGCAGTATCCAAATCCTGTGGACGGAGGTATCATCACCACCGACGCCAAGGGCTTGGCCAAAGTCACCTTCAAGGCTAAGCAGCCCATCCAAGCCATCAATGCCCTCGCCGTCACTCGCGAGCGCAAGGGCGGCGTGCCAAAGGCCGAGGGTCCGTTCATTCTGCTCGGAAAGTAGCTCTTGCCAGTCATCGCCGGCGCGCGAAATCATGGCCCCCGCATGATCCTCAAACCCAAGGTCCGCGGCTTCGTTTGCGTCACTGCCCACCCGGAGGGCTGCGCCGCGCACATCCAAGAGTGGATCGACCACGTGAAAACGAAGGGCCCGATCAAGGGCGGCCCAAAGAAGGTTTTGGTCATCGGCTCGTCTACCGGCTACGGTCTCGCTTCGCGCATTGCCGCGGGGTTTGGAAGCGGCGCCGCCACCCTCGGCGTGTTCTTTGAGCGCCCGTCCGAAGAAGGCCGGCCCGCGACTCCGGGTTGGTATAACACCATCGCCTTTACTCGCGCCGCGCACGCCGCCGGCCTCTACGCCAAGAACATCAACGGCGACGCGTTTTCCGACGATATCAAGCGACAGGCGCTCGACCTCATCCGCGCTGATCTAGGTCAGGTCGACCTCGTCGTTTATTCCCTCGCCTCTCCGCGCCGCACGCACCCGAAAACCGGCGCCGTCCACAAATCCGTCCTCAAGCCCGTCGGCCAATCCTACACCAACAAGACCGTCGATACCGACAAGGGCATCGTCAGCACCGTGGTGATCGAGCCGGCCAACGACCAGGAGATCGCTGACACGCAGGCCGTCATGGGCGGCGAAGATTGGGAGATGTGGATGAACGCCCTCTCCGACGCCAATCTCCTCGCCCCCGGCGCGCAATCGGTCGCGTATTCCTACATCGGGCCCGACGTCACGTGGGCCATCTACAAAAACGGCACCATCGGCCTCGCGAAGAACGACCTCGAGCGCGCCGCCCGCCACATCGACTCATTGCTCAAGCTCAAAGGCGGCGGCCGTGCCTTCATCTCCGTCAACAAGGCGCTCGTCACCCAAGCCAGCTCCGCGATCCCCGTGGTGCCGCTCTACATTTCGATTCTCTACAAGATCATGAAAGCGGCTGGCACGCATGAGGGCTGCATCGAGCAAATCTACCGTCTGTTCGCGACCCACATGTATAACGGCCAGACGCCGAAATTCGACGAAGCCGGCCGTGTGCGCATCGACGATTGGGAAATGCGCCCCGAGATCCAGGCCGCCGTGCGTGAGATCTGGCCCCGCGTCACGACCGAGACCCTCGCCGCCGAAACCGACATCGCGGGCTACCGCACGGAATTTCTAAAGCTGTTCGGCTTCGGCCTCCCGGGTGTAAACTACGAGGCCGAAACCGAGCCGCATCGGGCGATGCTCTGACGAGCATCGAAGCTCCAAGCACCAAGCTCCAAGCTCCAGAGAATCGCCCAAGCACCAATCTCCACTTCCGAGTTTGACGCTTGGAGTTTGAAGTTTCTCTGGAGATTGGAGGTTGGTGCTTGGAGCTTTTCCTCCCCATGCGCGCCGTCGTCCAACGCGTCTCTTCCGCCCGCGTCACCGTCGCTGGCGAAGTCACCGGCGAGATCGGCGCCGGCCTCCTCGTCCTCCTGGGCGTCGCGCCAGACGACACCGAAGCCGATGCGCAGTGGCTCGCGGAAAAAATCGTCGCCCTCCGGATCTTCGAAGACGACGCGCACAAGATGAACCACTCGGTCGTGGATGCCGCTGGTGGCGTCTTGGTCGTGAGTCAGTTCACGCTGTTCGCCAGCACGCGCAAAGGCACGCGTCCGTCCTTCAACGATGCCGCCCGGCCGGACGTCGCCATTCCGCTCTACGAAGCCTTCAACCGCTTCGCGAGCGCCGCGCTCGGTCGCCCCGTGGCGACGGGCCGCTTCGCCGCGATGATGGCGGTTGCACTCGTGAACGATGGGCCTGTGACGCTGGTCATCGATACGAAAGCACGCGAATAACCGCCCGTCCTCCGTCGAGCAGTCGCGGCGCGGCCTCGACATCTGCCCGCCGCAGAATTTCTTTGGGCCATGCTCAAACGCCTGCTCCCGTTCGCGTGCGCACTGCTTGCGGCTGCGTCCGCGGCCCTCGCCGCGACTCCCGCCGAAGACGCCAACTTGAAATATTTCGGCGATCTCGCCGAGACGCGGAATTACACGCTGGGACGGCCGGTGGCACCGAAGATCACGCCCGACGGCCAACACGCGATTTTCCTTCGCG
Source organism: Opitutaceae bacterium (assembly GCA_031425115.1). GTDB lineage: Bacteria > Verrucomicrobiota > Verrucomicrobiia > Opitutales > Opitutaceae > ER46. The sequence continues at coordinate 13,168 of JANPIT010000302.1, forward strand.
CTCTCCCACGCGATCCGACCCTCCGACTCTTCGAGGTCGAGCTCGCGAGCGGTCGCGAACGTGAGCTGCTGACGCCCGCTCAATTGCTGGGCGGCGCCGCGGAGCAGTTGAGCGCCGAGGAAAAAGCCCGGCGCGAACGCCAACGCCAAAGCCTGAAAGGGTTCACCGCATTTCAAATGTCCAAGGACGGCACGCGCCTGCTCGTGACGCTCTCCGGCAAACTCTACCTCGTGCACCGTGCCACCCTCAAAGTCACCGAACTCCCGGGCGCCGGCTGGATCGATCCGCGCTTTTCTCCGGACGGCAATTTCATCGCTGCTGCCGGCACCGATCGCGAGCTGCACGTCATTGATCTTGCCGGCGCGATGCCGACGGAGCGCGCGGTGACCACCGGCGCAACCGCGACGGTTTCGCACGGCACCGCTGAGTTCGTCGCGCAGGAAGAGATGAGCCGCAACGAGGGCTACTGGTGGTCGCCCGATGCTCAGACGCTGCTGGTTCAGGAAACCGACGAGTCACCGGTCGAAGTGCGCTACGTTGCCGATCCCCTGCATCCGGAAACGGCGCCCACGAAATTTTTCTACCCGCGCGCCGGTTCACCCAACGCTATCGTCCGCTTGATGCTGGTGACGCGTGCGGCCGATGGCGCGCGTGCGCCCGTGTCCGTCGCGTGGGACAACGTCGCGTTCCCCTACCTCGCCCACGTCAATTGGCCGCGCCACGGCCCGCTCACGATCCTCGTGCAAAATCGCGAGCAGACCGAGGAGCGCCTCCTCGCGGTGAATCTCTCCACCGGTCAGACCGGCGAGCTGCTCCGCGAAACCGACGACGCCTGGCTCAACCTCGACGACAACGCCGCCGGCTCTTCCGGCGATCGGCGACCGCCGTTTTGGTTCAAGGACGGCTCCCACTTTCTGTGGACCACCGAGCGCCGTGGCACGTGGCAAGTCGAGCTGCGCGATGCCACCGGTAAACTCGTGCGCGAGCTCACGCCGGTGACGTGGAACTACCGCGGCCTGGTCGGTCTCGATGACGAGGGCGCGGGCTTCTACGTCCGTGGCGGCGACGATTCGCGCGAGGTGCACCTCTGGAAATTTCCTCTCACCGGCGGCGCCGGCGTCCGCCTCACCCGCGAGCGCGGCCAGCACAACGCGTCCTTCTTCCCCGAGTCCCGGTTGCTGGTGCGCACGATCGATAATTTCGACGGCACCTACCGCAGCGAAGTCATCTCGGCCAACGACGCCCGTGTGGTCGCCACGTTGCCCTCGATTGCCGAATCGCCCGCCCAATGGCCCCGCACCGAACTCACGCGCACGACCAGCGGCTTCGACGCAACGGTGACCCGTCCGCGGAGCTTCGTGGCGGGCAAAAAATATCGCACCATCCTTTCCGTCTACGCGGGCCCCACGAGCAAGGTGGTCACCGCCAACATCCGCAGCTATCTGACCGATCAATGGATGGCCGACCAAGGCTACGTCGTCGTCCGCCTCGACGGCCGCGGCACGCCGTGGCGCGGCCGCGACTGGGAGCGCGCGATCAAGGGCAACTTCATCGACATCGCGCTCGAGGATCAGATCGCGGGCCTCCAAAGCCTCGCGAAACAATATCCCGAGATCGATCTCGCGCGCGTCGCCGTCAGCGGCTGGTCCTTCGGCGGTTATTTTTCCGCCATGGCCGCCATCCGTCGGCCCGATATTTTTCGTGCCGCGGTCGTGGGCGCACCCGTGGTCACGTGGGAAAATTACGACACCCATTACACCGAGCGTTACCTGGGCCTGCCGGACAAATCGCCCGAGGCCTACCGCGTGAGCAACGTCACAACTTACGCCGCCCAATCATCGCGCCCGCTGCTGCTCATCCACGGCCTGACCGACGACAACGTTTATTTCCAACACACGCTGCAACTGGCCGATGCACTCTACATGGCCGGCAAACCCTACGAACTCTTGCCGATGATGGGCACTCACATGATCAGCGATCCGCTCGTCCGCCTGCGCCAGCAGACCCGCATCATGGACTTCCTCAACCGCGAGATACGGCCCGATTGATGCCACAAGGTGAAACGGCTTGACCCCAAGCCGTTGGATTGGAGTCCGTAGCGAAGCGGCTTGGGGTCAAGCCGCCCCACCTCCAGCCGCAACCCTCCAAATATTCTCCGGCGACAATAGCGGGTTTTAGGATATGGATTGTCATGATGCTTAGTCGTGAAATCCAGTTTCCCTCCTTCCAGTCTGAGCATCGCCGGGCCGCCCACCGCGTCGGTCCGCGTTTCCATGCCTGAGGAACCGCCCCAACGCCCGGATTTTGCGACGCTCTACCGGACCACGGTCGCGCCGCTCCGGCGTTATCTCACGCGCCTCCTCGGTAATAGCAGTGAGGCCCAGGATATCGCTCACGACGCCTACATCCGCGTCTACCCGAACGCCGACAATCCCGACATCAAACAGCCCGAGGCCGTCCTCTACACCACCGCACGCCGACTCGCGATCAACCGCCTGAAGCGCCGCAGCATCTCGCCCATTTCTAACGAATCGACCGGCTTCGACACCGCCGCGTCGTCGTCGCCCGGCGTCGCCCAGCAGGTCATGGCACGCCAGGAATTGAAGCTCCTCGAGGCCGCCATCGCGCAGCTCCCCGAGGGCTGCCGGAATGTTCTTCTCCTCCGCAAAGTGGAGCTGCTCTCTCACCGCGAGATCGCCGACCGACTTGGCATCTCCATCAGCACCGTCGAAAAACAACACGTGCGCGCGCTTCGCCTGCTGCGGGCTGCACTCCCCGCCGAATCGATGCGCAGCAATCCCGCGTCCAACGACCGCCCGGACGCAAAGGCCAGCTCATGAACTCCACCCCTTCCCGCCATGACCTCGCGATCGACGAGCAGGCCGCAACGTGGGCCGCGCGATTGGACGGCGACGTGCTCGAGGCCGGCGAACGCGCCGCGCTCGATGCCTGGCTCGCTCAATCACCCGCGCACCGCGTCGCGCTCTCGAGCTACTGCCAGTTCTCCGCCGACCTCGAAGAACAGCTTCCCGCGCTCGTCGCCTCCGGCGCGGTCAAAATGCCGGTCGCGAAACAATCTCGCGGCAAACTGCTCTCCTTCCCTCGCGTCATGAGTGTCGCTCTCGCCGCCGCCGCGGCCGTCGCCGTCGGCCTCTGGGCCGTTCGCCCCGCGCCGCAGGTGCAGAACATCGCGATGGGCGTTGCCCAACGCACGGTCCAAACTCTCGCCGATGGCACCCGCGTCGAGCTCAACGCGAACACGAGCCTGCGCTTCGAGAATCTCACCCATGAGCGCCGCGTGCAGTTCGCCGGCGGCGAGGCGATGTTCACGGTCGCGAAGGACCCGTCGCGTCCTTTCATCATCGAAACTCCGTCGGGTTCGGTGCGCGTCACCGGCACGATCTTCAATGTCCGTGCCGATGGCACTGATGCCGTGCTCGAAGTCACGGTCACTGAAGGCTCGGTCGAAGTGCGTCCGCGCGATGGCACCGAGGGCCCGATCTCGCTCAAAGCGAACGACCGTTTGTTCGCTCGCGGCAAGCACGTCGAGGTGAAGCCGGCACTCTCGCAATCCGAGATCGACGACCTACTCGCCTGGCGCAACGGCCAGATCGTCTTCAACGACGTGCCGCTCGCCGACGCTGTCGCACGCTTCGCCCGCTATCACGGCCGCAGTTACCACGTCGATCCGTCGCTCGCGGCCGAAACCGTGGGCGGCCGCCACCGCATCGACGACCTGAGCGGCTTCATCCAGTTCCTCGACTCTGCCTACGCTCCCGCCCGGGCCACTTACGATCAGAACGGCAGCCTTATCATCCGGTAACCTGTGCGCCGTTTCTTCGCCATTTTCCGCCTCGTGATCGTCGCGGCGTGCAGTGCCCTGTCGCTCTCCGCTTCGTCCGTCAGCCAGGGCCGGCCTGCGGCGGGCACGAACGCGGAAAAAGAAATCGAGTTCAAGCTCCCGGCCCAGACCGCCGCCAACGCGTTGCTCGCATTCTCGAAGCAGACCAACATCGAGGTCCTCTTTTCGTTCAGCGCGCTGCGCAAGGTGCAATCGAAAGAGGTCAACGGCCGCTTCGAGCCCGCGGAAGCCCTGCGCCGCATGCTCGAAAACACCGGCTTCATCGCGAAACCCAACGGCGAGAAATTCATCATCGCCCCCGACAATCGCAAAACCGGCGCAATCGAAGGCCGGCTCCTCACGCCCGACGGCTCGCCCGCCGCCGGCATCCGCGTCGGCATCCCCCTCTCGCGCCACAGCGTCATCACCGATGAGCGCGGCGTCTTCACCTTCTCGCTTCCGCCCGGCACCTACCGCGTCGCCGCCAACGTCCCCGGTATGCAGCCGTTCCTCGTCGGCGGCATCCGCCTCGAGCCCGACCGCACCGTCGCCCTTCCGCCGCATCGTCTCCATGAGGCCGGCGAGCCCGCCCGCCTCGCGCCGTTCTTCGTCAAGGATCGCGCCCGCACCGATCCATTCGACCGCAGCGACGCCCTCTTCGCGCCGCGCGTCGCCGGCGGCAACCTCGACCTCGCGCGCACCAACAACGACGCGCTCCCGTTCAACATCTTCAACCGCGACCAAATCGCCCGCAGCGGCGTCGTCAGCCTTAACGAATTCCTCCAGCGCGAGATCCTCGACGCCGACGCCGCCTCGCCTCCGCCCGAGCAGAACGGCCTCGCCGAGACCTTCACCGCCGGCAGCACCAACCTCAACCTCCGCGGCTTCGGCGCCGACCAGACCATCATCCTCGTCAACGGCC
>JANPIT010000303.1:0-3361 GCA_031425115.1 Opitutaceae bacterium
CCTTGCATCCCGCAGCGCGGACCGCTTGTTTGAGAAGTCCGCGTTCGCGAGGACACCTCTCTCCTTAGCAATCAAACACTGAACCACTCGGAGTCCCATCATGGCAGTTAAAGTCGCAATCAATGGTTTTGGCCGCATCGGTCGCCTCGTTTTCCGGGCGCTTGTCGAGCAGGGTCTGCTCGGTGACACGCTCGATGTCGTCGCCGTCGGTGATATCGTGCCGGCCGACAACCTGGCCTACCTGCTAAAATACGACTCCACGCAGGGCCGTTTCAACGGCACCGTGAGCTCCAAGAAGTCGTCTGCCGACAAGCTCGAGGACGATGTCCTCGTGGTGAACGGCAAAGACATCCTCGTCGTCAGCGCCAAGACCCCGGCCGAGCTGCCGTGGGGTAAGTTGGGCGTGCAGCTCGTCATCGAGTCGACCGGCCTCTTCACCGATGCCGAGAAGGCCAAGGGCCATCTCGCCGCGGGCGCCAAGAAGGTCATCATCTCCGCTCCGGCGAAGGGTGAGGACATCACGGTCGTCATGGGCGTGAACGACGACAAGCTGAACATCGCTCAGCACAACATCATCTCCAACGCTTCCTGCACCACGAACTGCCTCGCGCCGATCGTGCACGTGCTCCTGAAGGAAGGCTTCGGCATCGAGGAAGGCCTCATGACCACCGTCCACTCCTACACCGCGACGCAGAAGACCGTGGATGGTCCGTCGAAGAAGGATTGGAAGGGTGGCCGTTCCGCCGCGATCAACATCATCCCGTCGACGACCGGTGCCGCCAAGGCCACCGCGCTCGTGTGTCCCGAAGTGAAGGGCAAACTGACCGGCATGGCGTTTCGCGTGCCGACGCCGACCGTCTCGGTGGTCGACCTCACCGTCCGCACGACGAAGGAAACCTCTTACAAGGACATCTGCGCCGCCATGAAGAAGGCGTCGGAGACCTACTTGAAGGGGATTCTTGAATACACGAGCGACGAAGTCGTCTCGAGCGACTTCATCCACTGCAAGGCCTCGTCGATCTTCGACGCTGGCTCCGGCGTCGAGTTGAACAGCAAGTTCTTCAAACTCATCTCGTGGTATGACAACGAGTGGGGCTACTCGAACCGCGTCGTCGACCTCACCAAGAAGATCGCCGCACAGATCTAAAGCGTAACTTCCAAAACCCGAACCACGGATAAGCACGGACTGACCAATCTGTGTTGTCCGTGGTTTTCTTTTTTTAACCACTAAACTTCACTAATGCAGGGGAATATTAGGAATCCGATCTTCTGAATTCCCAATCATTTCATTCCATCAGTGTGAATTAGTGGTTTCTCCGAGCTATTTTTTTTGCCATGGTTAAATTCAAAACGATTCGTGACCTCGACCTCAGCGGCAAACGCGTGCTCATGCGCGTGGATTTCAACGTGCCGCAGGACAAAAAGACCGGCGCGATTACGAACACGCAGCGCATCGCCGCTGCGTTGCCGTCGATCAAGTTTGCGCTGGAGAAGGGCGCTTCCGTGGTGCTCATGTCGCACCTCGGTCGTCCCGACGGCCAAAAGATCGAGAAGTTCTCACTCAAGCCCATCGCGGTTGAGCTCGAGAAATTGCTCGGGAAAAAGGTCACGTTTCTCAACGACTGCGTCGGTGCCGAAGTCGAAGCGGCGTGCGCGGCCGGCAAGCTCAAGGCGGGCGATGTCGTGCTGCTCGAGAATCTCCGCTACCACATCGAGGAAGAGGGCAAGGTGAAGCTCGAGGACGGCACGTCGAAGAAGGCCGATCCGAAAGCGGTCGAGGCGTTCCGCGCTTCGCTGACGACGCTCGGTGATGTCTACGTGAACGATGCCTTCGGCACCGCGCACCGCGGCCACTCGTCGATCGTCGGCGTGGCGCTGAAGGACAAGGCGGCCGGTTTCCTGATGGAGGCCGAGCTCAAGGCCTTTTCAAAGGTGATGGAGAGCCCGGATCGCCCGTTCCTCGCCATTCTCGGCGGGGCGAAGATCGCGGATAAGATTCCGTTGATCAAAAATCTGATCGAGAAAGCCGACAAGATCATCATCGGCGGCGGCATGGCTTACACGTTTCACAAGGAACTCCGCGGCATGAAAATCGGATCGAGCCTCTTCGATCCCGAAGGTGCGAAGATTGTGGGCGAGCTCGAGGCGAAGGCGAAGGCGCGCGGCGTGGAGTTGATCTTTCCGGTCGACTTCATCGCGGCGGACAAATTCGCCCCCGACGCGAACACGCAGCCGGCCACCATGGAAGGCGGCATTCCCGACGGCTGGGAAGGCCTCGATGCCGGCCCGAAATCGATCGAGCTCTACAAGAAGGCGATTCTCGCTTCGAAGACGATCGTCTGGAACGGGCCCGCGGGCGTGTTCGAGTTCGATAAGTTTGCTGGCGCGACGAAGGCGATGGCCGACGCGATCGCGGAAGCGACCGCGAAGGGTGCCACGACCGTCGTCGGCGGCGGCGACACCGCGACCGCTGCGAAGAAATTCAAAGTGGCCGACAAGGTCACGCACTGCTCCACCGGCGGCGGCGCCAGCCTCGAATTCCTCGAAGGCAAAGTGCTCCCCGGCGTAGCGTTCCTCGAATCCTAATCCCAATCTTAAGCGCAAAGACGCAAAGAATCGCGAAGACACGCGAAGAACTTTGCGAGCCTTTGCGCTCCTTTGCGTCTTTGCGCTTGGTTTTAAATCTCAACTTTTCCCTCTCATGTCCTCCCGCAAAAAACTCATCGCTGGCAATTGGAAGATGAACAAGACGCCCGCCGATGGCGTGGCTCTCGCGAACGACCTTGTCGTTGCGATCGGCAAGCAGGCCGACGTCGATGTCGTCGTGTGCCCGCCCTTCACCGCGCTCGAATCGGTCGGCAAGGCGCTCGAGGGCTCCAACGTGAAACTGGGTGCGCAGAACATGCATTACGAGGCGAGCGGTGCCTTTACCGGTCAGGTCTCGGCGCCGATGCTGCGCGCGATCTTTACGACGCACGTCATTCTCGGTCACAGCGAGTGTCGCACGCTTTTCGGTGAGACCGATGAGCTCGTGAACAAGAAGGTGCTCGCCGCGCTGAAGAACCAGCTCCGCCCGATCTTCTGCGTCGGTGAGACGCTCGCTGAGCGCGAGAGCGGTTCGACGCTCAAGGTCGTGCAGACGCAGATGGAGAAAGGCCTCGAGGGCGTCAGCAAGGAATCCGCGTCCAGCCTCGTGGTGGCCTACGAGCCCGTGTGGGCGATCGGCACCGGCAAGGTGGCAACGACCGAGCAGGCGCAGGAAGTCCACGCGTTCATCCGCGGTCTATTGGCCAAGCTCTTCACGGAGCCGGTCGCGCAGCGCATCCGCATTCTCTACGGCGGCTCGATGAAGCCCGCCAAC
>JANPIT010000304.1:0-2885 GCA_031425115.1 Opitutaceae bacterium
GGAGCAGAACGCGCCCGCTGCCAGCACCTCGTGCTCGGGGTTGTCCGCCACTGGGGCCGGATCGACGCCGCGGTAGGCCGGCTCGTGTCGCATCCGCCGCGTTTTTCCACGCGTGCGGTGCTACTGATCGCGGGGTTTGAACTGATCGAGGCCGCGCGGGATGACGATGACGGCCGCGTCGCAAAGATCGTCCACCACGCCGTTGAGCAGACCAAGTCCCTCGCCAGCCCCGCAGAGGCCCGGCTGGTCAACGCCGTCGTCCGCAAGCTCGCTTCGGCGCTTTCTCAGCCGGCTCCGACGCTGAATGTCAGCTCCGAGGAACTCGGCGAATATTTCTCCCACCCGGCCTGGATGGTGAAGAGCTGGCTGGCGCAGTTCGGCCCGGAGTCGACCCGCGCGCTTTTGGAATGGAACCAGCGCCCCGCGCCCGTTTACGCACGTTGGCGCGGCGCCGTGGATGCTCCGCTCCCCGATTTCCTCAAGACGACGCAGTGGCCTAACGTTTTTGAAGTCGAGTCGCGCCGCTGGTCTGAAGTCGAGCCCCTGCTCAAGGCGGGCCAGCTCTACCTGCAAGATCCCTCGACGCGGATTCCCGTCGAGCTCCTCGCACCGCAAGCCGGCGAGAGCGTGATCGATCTTTGCGCGGCGCCTGGCGGAAAAAGTCTCCTCATCGCCGATACGATGAAAACGGGCCGGCTGGTCGCCGTCGATCTGCCGATCGATCCCGAAAAACCGGGCCCACGGATCGACCGGTTGAAAGAGAACCTCTCTCGCACCTCGGGCGTCGAGGTCGCGCTCGTGCAGGCCGATTTACTCCAAAACATCGGCATGGTGCTGCGCGAGCATCGGCTGACCGATGCGTTCGATGCCGTGTTGCTCGATGTGCCGTGCTCGAACACCGGCGTGATCCGCCATCGCGTCGACGTGAAATGGCGGCTGCAGCCCGGCGATTTCAAAAAGCACCCGCAGCAGCAGCTCTCGTTTTTGCACGCTGCCGCGCGCTTGGTCGCGCCGGGAGGTCGACTCGTTTACTCGACGTGCAGCATCGACGCCGAAGAGAATGGGCAGGTCGTCGAAGCATTTCTCGCCAGCAAAGCGGGCGGCCCCTTCACGCTCGAGAAATCCGTGATCAGCTACCCGTGGACAAGCGGCCACGATGGCGCGGGGGCGTTCTTGCTGCGGCGGCAAGCGTAGGCCTCTTCCCCCATCTTTCTCTTTCTTCTTTCTCTTACTCTTTCTCCCTTCCTCGGCGTCCCGTGCTTACAGGAGAAAGATAAAGAGAAAGAGGTAAGAGGAAGATTACGGCACCAGCGCAAACACCGTCACCCGTCGCTCGGTTTCCGCATTGCCGTGCAGAAAGGTGAACGCGATCTCCGCGGCTCTCGCCACGAGCTGTTCGTAGCGTCGCAGGTCCCACTTCGCGACGGCCTCGCCGTTGATCCGCGTCACGAGATCGCCAATCTGAACGCCCGCGCCTTCGGCCGATGATTTCGGCACGACTCCGGCCACGCGCCAATAAGCGGGCGTCTTGCTGAAGCTCAGGCCCGCGCTACGCAGCGACGGCGTGGCGATCGGCTCGCGCGAGTCGCGGTGAAACATCACGCGGTCCCGCTGCTGGTCGAAGCTCACCGCAAAATGTTTCAGCATGCCGCCACCGATCGCGGAGAGTTCGTCGGTGATTTCCACGATCGGCTGCTGAAACGAACGGTCGCCAATCGCGAGCGCCTCATCGAGCCGGCCGATCAGCTGCGTGCGATCTCCGCTGATCGTGCCGACCGTCGCCCCGACGATCGGTCCATGCGCGAATCGCGGCTCCACTCCGACCGGATTCAATGTGAAAAAGGCGTCGCTGCCCGAGTCGATCAACGCGACGAGCGACCGGTCACCGAGCCGCACGGAAATCAGCGGCGTCTTCCGCGCATCGTCGAACGGGATCACCGCGCCCGGCACCAGCGGCACGTTCTTCGCCGGCTGCAACACGACGCGGCTGCCGGGATAGTCCAGCGTCAGCAAAGTTTCGCGAAAGAGCGGAAAGCCGAGCACGCCATCGACACGCACCCCGAGATGCGCCGACAGCGGCGCGCAATCGTAGATCAACACATCGATATCCGCGAAGCGTGCCGCGCCCAGATCGAGTCGCCGCAGTGACCCACGCGGCAACTCCATCACCCGTCCATCAGCGCCCCGCACGCGCACATTGGGAGTCAACCCTGCCGGCACCGCGCGGCCCGCATACCGTTTCGCGAGCGCCGGCGTGACCAGCGTCACTGACGATCCGGTATCGATCAGGAAATGATAAGGTCCGTAACGGTCCCACTTCGCCTCGACCAAGAGATAATTGCCGATCGCCCGCGCAGGCAGGATCACCAGTGGTGACGCCATCGTGGTTTGCCCCGGTTCCGGCGGGCGCCGCGGCGCCGACGATGAGCAACTGCTCAGGAACAAGAGAGACATGACAGCCGCCAGCAGACAGATGGTAAAACCAGTCACCTGTCGCCTGTCTCTCGTCACCTGTCTCCTGATACCGCTCATTTCACCGGCTTCGGCAACTTCGCGCTCAACGCCAGCGCCACCAGCGCCAGCACTGCGCCCGCCACGAACACGCTCGTGCCGCCATACCGCCAAAACACGATGCCCGCGAGCACCGGGGTGAAAGCCCGCGCGAGCGCACTCAGCGAACGAAATATCCCCAGCACCCGTCCCTGCTCCTCCGCGCCCGCATAGAGCGAGATGAGGCCGGTGGTCGAAGGGTTGACGAATCCCGAGCCGAGCGCGAGCAACGCCAGGCCAACATACAGCATCCACGGCGCAGCCGCGTAGCCAATGACCACGAGGCCGACGACGGTGAACGCGAGGCCCGCCATGAGCACCCGCGTTTCATCGGC
>JANPIT010000305.1:0-7307 GCA_031425115.1 Opitutaceae bacterium
GTAGTTGTTGATGTCGTAAATGTTCAACTCGCGATTCGTGTTGTCGAAGGCCTGGATCGTGCGCGGCCGGTCGAGCACGACGTCGAGCAATGAGACTCTCACCGGACCATTGAGCGTGGCGGTGATACCGCCAAAGTGCCCCGGGTTCGGCCGCGAACGATCCGAGAGCGACACATTCACGCCGCTGTCGATTTTCCACTGCCCGTCGTCGAAGCGATACTTCAGATTGAGCGCGTCGGTTCCGCCGTCGAACGTCTGCGAGCCGCCGCTCAGGGTGACCCCGCCCCTACCGGTGGCACCGACGGTGGACGTTTCGTTGAAACTGAACGGAGTGCCGGTGGCCGGAAGCGGTGCGGCCACGGTGCCGGCGTTCATTGCCCAGGTCTGCGTCCCAATGTAGGTCTTGTAGCCATTCCGCTGCGCGTTGAACGAGAGCACGGAATTGGGCGTAGGCCGCCAGTCCGCCTTGAACCCGAAATTAGTCCGCGACTGGCTGCGCGGTCCATCCTGCAGCGTATATTGCTGCAGATAAGGACGGGCAAAAGTCGCTCCCGTGCCCGTGCCGCCCGCGTTGAACTGCGTGGTCGAGAGATGCTGTTCGTTATACTTGTTGCTCTGCATGCCGGTGACGACGATTCCGAAATTTTTGTTCACCGGTAGCGTGTAATCGAATTCGAAGCCGGGCTGAATTTTGCGCGTGGGGTGGTCGCCGTTGGTATGCGGCGTCTTGCTCCAAGTGAGATTCTCGTGATTCGCGATCAAGGTGATGCCGTAGTTCAACTGCGCCTTGCTCCGTTCAAACGCGCTTTTGGTCACCATGTTGACCGATCCCGCCAAAGAGTCCGCCGGGGTCGAGGGCGTCGGGACCTTCGTCACCTCGATGCGGGAGATGTTATTCAGCCCGAGGGTGTTCATATTGAAGTTTCTTCCGGGGGAAGCGTTGGCGCTCACCATCGCGGCGCCATCCGAGGTGAACGTGGTCATGCTGCCGCCGATACCTCGCACCGAGACGCCGATGATCTCGACTTCGCTATATTCGGCGGTCAGCCCGGGAATGAATTTCAGGAATTCGCCCACGTTGCTGCCCAGCACTTCGCCGAGTTCGTCCGTCGCCATCACGTTTTTGATGTTGGGCGCGAAGCGCTGCTCGTTGACCGCGATCGCGCGGCCATCGGTTTCTTTTTCCGAGGACACGAGGAATTTATCGAGCTTCACGACCTCCGGCGCCGCGCCGTAGCGCGCCTTGCTCGTCAATTCGACATCCCGTTCGATCGTCGCGCCGGGCGCGATCGTGAGCGGAATGGCCTGCGTATCGAGGTCCGTGTAGAAGACCTCCAGTGTCATCGCGCCGGGCGGCACGTCGACGAGCCGGTAATTGCCAAACTCGTCGGTATACGCGAACAGGTCCGTGCCCTTCACGGCCACCCGCGCTTTGTTGAGGTAGTTGCCCGTCACCACATTTTGGATGCGGCCAGTGATCGTGCCGCCGGCGCGGGCCGCACCGGGGGCCTGGGCGGAAGCGGACAAAGGGAAGCCGACGCCGGCTAGCGTAATCAGCAAGAACAGGAGTAGTCGGTTCATGGTATTTTGGGATAAATGGATTTAATCGAACGCTAGGTTCGTTTCCTGGGTTCCTGATTTCCACATTGGTTCGTCCCGGTCTCAGCGGACTTGCTCGCGCTTTCTCATTTCGCCAGCGAGCCGCACCAAGGCCGCCGTTATTTTTGAGGACGCATCCACCTCGAGCCGGTTGGTGCCGACCCAAGTCTCGTAGCCGCCGAGCACGTGCTGCGCAGGAGTGGGCAGGTAACCAAAGTAGCCGTTGGCGAGGCCGATCGTGAACGTGCGCGGAAAGGGAGCTTTCCCCTTCAATTCCAAACCCATTTCCGCAAAAACTTCCGCGGGCACCGCGAGCAATGCGACCTCTCCGATCCGCAACACTTGCAACGGAACCGAAGTCGTTTCCGGCGCCTCCGCTCGCTGCAGGACTCGGTTTGCATAAGCCTTTTCGAGTGGATGCCAGCCGAGGCCACCCGCCGGCCGCGCCAAGAGTTCGCGCGCGCGGTCGATCATAGCGGCCGTGGGCCGGCGCGCGTTTACCTTCAACTCTTCGTGCCGGGCATCGAGGGGTGCCCAGGCGCGGTGCTCGACCGTTTGCCCTGCACGATAGACTTCCGCCGCCACGAGATCGGCTACCCGTTGGATTTGCTCGAACGGGGCCCGCGTCGCGCGCGGTGCCCGGAAGTCGACGTTGTTCACGTCACCGCTGGTGCCGTTGGCGAGCAGCGCCACGAACGGTGGCTCGCCCGCGCGCGGCCGATCCGCGTTCATCAGCTGCGCGAGGCGCCGGCAGAATGCGGCAAAATAGTCCGCCGAGATCACGCCCGCCGGCACTCCGCCGACGTAATGCAGCGAATAAGCCGCCAGCAGCGCCAAGGGCCGCCCGTTGGCCGCTTGCACCGAGATGAACGGCACTTCCGGGTCCGTGGGCCCGGCCGGCTCGATCAAGGAAGGTGACCCCGGCGGCGGATTCATCCGCACCGCATCAACGCCGCCAAATGGATTGCGACGCAGCGCTTCCTCCCCCAGGCGCCACCGCCGGTTGAATACCTCCGACGGCACCGCGCCACTCCCCCACCCGATCCGCGCCGGCTCGAGTTGATGGATGGAGCACTGAATGGTGTCGGCAATCCGGGTCGCGATGAGCCGTTGATAGGCAGCTATGTCCTCTGGCCCGCGCCCAGGATTCGGACCAATGGAGGTTTCGGTTCCCGCGGTGGTAGCCGAGTGCGTGTGCGTCGAAGCGATCAGCACGCGCGCGGGTTCGAGCCCGGTGCGCTGCTGCGTCAGTCGCTTCGCCTCATCGCAGACTTCACGCGGCAACCCGATGTTGTCCACGACGACGATCGCCAGCCGTTGCGCGCCGTCATCAAGCACGAGCGCACGCACCTGCAGAGGATCGTGCACGTGTTTCGCCGGAGTTGGACTGAAGCCACCGATGATGATCGCGCCCAGATCCGGCGTGATGTCGCCGACTGCAGCGCCCGCGCGGAAGGTGCGCCCCTCCGCGGCGACGAGCGCCTCACCGGCCAGGATGCACAACGCGAGCGCCGCCCGGGACCGGCGATGCGCAAGCGAAAGCCCTAGGAGCGACAGACGGCGGAACGTCACGAGCCACGACACTGAAACTCCGCCCGTCCGCTGCAATCCCTCCGCGCATCTCCGAGCAAAAGTTGCACGATCGCTCAAGCCGTCCGCTCACGCGCGCATGCGCGGCCATGCGCGAATTGACCGGATTTGCGCGCGGCGGTTGAATCTGCTCTGGTCCGCCTCCATCCCTCCCTCGCCCCATGCTCACGGCCGAACGCCACCGCGCCATCCTACGACTGCTCGCTGAAAAAGGCCGGATCACCGTCGCAGAAATCGCGCAGCGCTTCGACATCTCGCACGCCACCGCGCGGCGCGACGCCGTGTTTCTCGCTGATGCCGGCAAAGCCGCCCGCGCCCACGGCGGGCTGCTCCCCGCCAATTTCTTCCGCAGCGAGCCGCACTTCCGCGCCAAGGCCGATCGCCAGATGGGCATCAAAGCCCGCATCGCCCGAAAGGCCGCCGACATCCTGCCGCACGAGGGAAACGTTTTCGTCGACTCCGGCACCACCTGCCTCGAGGTCGGCCGCCTGCTGATCGAGCGTCCTGATCTGCGCGTGTTCACAAACTCGATACCGCTTCTCGCCCACGCCACGCAGGCGCAAGCCACCCTGACCGCCATCGGCGGCGAAGCCCGCAAGGTCTCGCTCGCACTCACCGGCGCACTGGCGCAGACGTGGCTGTCGCACCTCCGCTTCGACTCCGCTGTCGTCGGTGCTTCCGGCCTCGATCTCAAGACCGGCGCCTATACTACCGAGATCAACGAGGCCGCGGTAAAGGCCGAGGTCCTGCGTCGCTCGACCGTGCGGGTGCTCGTCGCCGATGCGGAGAAATGGGACCGGCCCGCTGCGGTGCATTTCGCCCCGTGGAGCGCATTCAGTTTCCTCGTCACCAACCAGCAACTTCCGCGCGAAGCGCGCCTCGAACTCGCCGGTCAAAACGTTAAATTCTGCCTCGTGTAAGGGCGCAGACGTGCTGCGTCCCTCATTCTCCCTCGTATGAAAACCGCCCGATTCCATCGGCTCTTCAATCCCAAGACCCGCCGCTGCTTCGATGTCGCGATCGATCACGGCTTCTTCAACGAGGCCTCGTTCCTCGCCGGCATCGAGTCGATGCCTCGCACCATCGCGACGCTCGTCGACGCCGCGCCGGATGCGATCCAACTGACGGTCGGTCAGGCGCGTCATCTGCAAGCCACTGCCCGCCGCGACAAGCCCGCGCTCGTCCTCCGCACCGACGTCGCCAACGTCTACGGCACCCAGCTCCCGCGGACCTTGTTTTCCCGCATGATCGAGGAGCCCGTGCTGCAAGCGGTGCGGCTCGATGCGACTTGCGTCGTCGTAAACTTGTTTCGCATCCCGGAACAACCGGAGGTCGGCGATCAATGTATCCAGAATATCCTGCGCCTCAAACCGCAGTGCGATCACTACGGCGTGCCGCTGATGATCGAGCCTTTGGTCTTCAAGTCCAATGCCACCGCGGGCGGGTATCAGGTCGATGGTGACGTGCAGAAAATCATCCCCCTCGTGCGCCAGGCGGTGGAGCTCGGGGCCGACATCATCAAGGCCGACCCCACGGACGACGTGAGTGTTTATCACAAGGTGATCGAAACCGCCGGCGACATCCCGGTGCTCGTGCGCGGCGGCGGCAAGACCACCGAGCGCGAGATTCTCACGCGCACCGCTGCGCTGATTGCGCAGGGAGCGGCGGGCATCGTCTACGGCCGAAACATCATCCAGCACGCCAATCCCGCCGGTATCACCCGCGCGCTCATGGCGGTGGTGCATGACGGTCTCGGCGTCGACGCCGCGCTCGCGAAATTTCTGGCGCCCGCCAAATGAGCGCCGCGCCCTCGTCTCACGCCCCGGTCCGCATCGGCCTCATCGGCGGTGGCTTGATGGGTCGCGAGGCGGCCTCCGCTCTCGCGCGCTGGTTTGCACTGCTCGATTTTCCGGTCCGCGCCGAGCTCACCGCCGTGTGCGAGCTAGATCAGGCGCGGCTCGAATGGTTTCGGCAGATTCCCACCGTCCGCCTGTTGACGGCGAATCATCACGAACTGCTCGCCGATCCCACCATCGACGTGGTCTATGCCGCCGTGCCGCATCATCTGCACGAGGACCTTTACCTGGATGTTTTGCGCGCCGGCAAAGATCTGTTTGCCGAAAAACCCTTCGGCATCGATCTCGACGCCGCGCGCCGGGTCAGTGCCGAGGCGAAAAAGCTCGGCCGCTTCGTCCGCATCTCCTCTGAGTTTCCCTTCCTACCTGGCGTGCAACGCGTGTTCCAACTCGCGCGCAGCGGAGCGCTGGGCCGCCTGCTGGAGATTCGGGCGGGTTTCCTGCACTCGAGCGACCTCGATCCCACCAAGCCGATCAACTGGAAGCGCCAGAGCCGTTACTGCGGCGACATCGGCGTGATGGGCGATCTCGGCATGCACGTGGCCCATGTGCCGCTGCGTCTCGGCTGGCGGCCGACCTCGATCTACGCGCAGCTCCAAAAAGTCATTACGAGCCGGCCCGATGGCAAAGGCGGCACCGCCGAATGCGATACGTGGGACAACGCGATTCTGCACACCAACGTGAAGGTCGCCGACTATGCGGTGCCCATGACCCTCGAGATGAAACGCATGGCGCCGACCGAGACCAACACCTGGTATATCGAGGCCCTCGGCACGGATCGTGGCGCCCGCTACTCCACCAAGGAACCGAAGACCCTCTGGACTTATCGGCGCGACAAAGAGCAGATCTGGGAGAAAACCGACCTCGGCTTCACCATGCCGTTTGCCACGATCACGGGCGGTATTTTCGAGCCCGGTTTTCCCGATATCCTGCAGCAGATGTGGGCCGCTTTTATCGCCGAACGCGCTGGCCTGCTCGGTGACCGGTTTGGGTGCGCGACGCCCGACGAAGCCGTGGCCAGCCATGAGTGGTGGCGCGCCGCGCTGCAGTCGCACAGAGAGCAAAGCGTCGTCTCTTTGCACGAGCGCGGAAGCTCCAAAACCCAAGCTCCAAGCACCAGGGAATCATCAATCCTTCAAACAACGAATTGAATCTTGTAGTTTGGAGATTCTCTGGACCTTGGTGCTTGGAGCTTGGAGTTTCGCGATGAAATCGCGCACGGGCATCCTCGCGGGTGGCAACTGGATCGTCGACCATGTCAAGATTCTGAATACGTGGCCGACGCAGGACTCGCTCGCGACCATCGAAGCCGAGTCGGCCAGTAACGGCGGCGCGCCCTACAACGTGCTCAAAGACCTCGCCGCATTGCGCGCGCCGTTCCCTCTCTCGGGCGCCGGCTTGATTGGCGAGGACGCCTTCGGTCGGCAGATCCTTGATGATTGCCGCGCGCACGGCATCGACACTCAGCAGCTCCATCGCACCGGGGCCGCGCCCACGAGCTACTGCGATGTGATGACGGTGCGGGACACCGGTCGCCGGACATTTTTCCATCGGCGCGGCGCCAACGCCCTCCTCGGCCCCGAACACTTCGATTTCACGCGTTCGACCGCCCGCCACTTCCACCTTGGCTACCTGCTGCTCCTCGACCGGCTCGATGCATTTCAATTCGACGGCCTGACCGGCGCCGCGCAAGTCCTGCGAGCCGCTCGCGCCGCCGGCATGACGACCTCGCTGGATTGCGTGAGCGACAACAGCGACCGCTTCGTCCCGGTGGCTAGACCCGCCCTGCCGCACGTGGATTATTTCTTCGCCAACGACTTCGAGGCGGCGCGACTCACCGGCATCTCATTGAGCGAGACGGCCGCGGGTGATCCGGAAAAACTCGGCGCGGCTGCGGCCTCGTTGTTGGCCGCCGGCGTCCGCGGTTGGGCCATCGTCCATTCCGCGCACGGCGTCGCCGCTGCGAGCGCAACCGAGCACTGCTGGCAGCCCGCGGTGCGCGTCCCGCTGAGCGCCATCAAGGGCGCTGCCGGGGCGGGTGACGCACTCGCAGCAGGAATCCTGCTCGGCCTCCACGAAGGCTGGTCAATGCCGCGTTGCCTGCGTCTCGGCGTTTGCGCGGCCGCGGCTTCCCTTTACGACGCGACCTGCTCGGCTAGCGTGCAACCCGTGGACGCGTGTCTTGCCTTGGGGGATACGCTCGGTTTCGGCGAGTAGGCTACGTTCACCGGTAGCGTCGCGACCTCCGGGCGCGACCGGCTC
>JANPIT010000306.1:0-6270 GCA_031425115.1 Opitutaceae bacterium
GTCGATACGAACACCGCGCTCGCGGCCGTCCGTTTCAACGTCCTCTCGAGCCTGCTGCGGTTGCGCCAGATCTGCTGTCACCCCGCGCTGGTCGATCCGGCCCACCGCGATCTGCCGAGCGCCAAACTGGAGGCACTGCTCGAGCGTCTTGAAGAACTGCGCGACGAAGGGCACCAAGTCCTCGTGTTCAGCCAGTTCGTCGAGATGCTGGAAATCATTCGCGAGCGGCTCGTGACCGAAGGCATCGGCCACCTGATGCTCACCGGCAAAACCGAAAACCGGCCGGAGTTGGTCGACGAGTTCCAGCGCGACCACACGAAAACGGTTTTCCTGCTCTCGCTGAAAGCCGCGGGTTTCGGCCTGAACCTGACTGCCGCCAGCTACGTGATCCTTTACGACCCGTGGTGGAATCCCGCCGCCGAAGCGCAAGCGATCGACCGCACCCATCGCATCGGCCAGACGGAGAACGTCGTCGCCTACCGGCTCCTCGCCGAAGGCACGGTCGAAGAAAAAATCCGTTCGCTGCAAAAAGAGAAAGCCGCTTTAGCGGCGGCCGTGGTGCAGGAAGAGTCGCTCGCGAGCATTTTGGATTTGGATAGTTTGCGGACTATTCTTGGGTGATCCCATCTCCGTCGTAGCCGCTCGCCGTTGCGCGCGGTGGAGCCATTCCAACGTCGCGGAAGATTGGGTATCACCGTTCGCGAATCGGCAAAATCGCGCATATTCCGGCGTGACCTGCGCGGCGCTGAAATGCTTCGCTCCACTTTGTGGCTGCCGATCCAACTTCGCCCGACATCCTCCGCATCGACCTGGCGGGCTGGCTCGCTGAGTTCGACGTTCGCGACCGGGCCAAGGGTCGGGATTACTACGACCGGGGCCGGGTGCTGGCCATGGAGGTGGGATATGACTCGTCCCGGACCATCGCGGCCGCGGTCGTGCGCGGCAATCACGACTACGATTGCACCCTGACCCATTACGCCGGCGAAGGTTGGAGCGGACAATGCGACTGCCCCGTCGGCAGCGAGTGCAAACACCTCTATGCCCTCGGCACTGCGCTGCTGCACCAGTTGACCGCCGGCCGCGCGCTGCCCCTCGATATGCCCGCGTCGGCCAGCCCGGCGCCGAACCGGAATGCCAGTGCGCCGCCCGACGAAGTGTCGCTCGTCGACCAGTTCACCGCCGCACGCGGCTCTGCCCCCGAACGGAAGCACCTCGCGTTTCTGCGCAACCTGCTCGCGCTCTTCCGCAGCGTGCGGGCGCACGGATCATATTTCAATTTTCAGGCCCTGCAGAATCTCCTGCCGGCGGCGCACCGATACGGCACTTTCAATTTCTACCAAAATCCCTTCATCGACCGCTGGGCGCGGCCACCGGCCTCGCCCCTCGAACTCTGGTCCCACGTCGCGCTCTTCCTCGCCGAGAAGGACATCCCGCTGCCCGATTTCATGGCGCCGGTCACCGATCTGGCGTGGGCGCGCGAAGCCCTCGCCGCCCACCAGCGCGAGCGCGAACTCGCCGCGTGGCGCACACGTTTCGCCGCGCTCGTAAATTCCGTGGCCTCCGCCCCCGCCGCCGATGCCCCGCCGCCTCCGCTCCGCACGCTGCGGCTGCGCCTCGCCGCGAAGAAGCCGGTTTGGGAGATCTCGGCGCCCGGGCCCACGGACGCGCCCGCGCGTTTTCTGCCGATCGCGGTCAACGAACTCCGCGATCTGATTCAGAACCCCGCGCACGACGCCTTCGCTCTCACCCCCGCCACCGTCACCCTCGTCGCCCTGCTGCGTTCCCACCTCGGCCGGACGAACCGGATCGCCGTGAAACTCTCCGACGAGGACGACCGTGCCTTACTCGGTCGGATCGCCGGGCATCCACTCGCGCGCGAGTGCCTCGTCGCCGACGGAGGCGAGGCGATCGTCCGGGATTCGCGCCGACTCGTCTGGCAGATTCGCGATCACCCCAACGACCCCGACCGCGTGCTGGCCCAGCTCGGTTTTGCGGACGGCACCCCGGCGCCCGGCACGCTCCTCCACCTTCCTGGCCGGCCCGATCTCTACCTTCTCGGCAGCCGGATCTTCGCTGGTCTGCCTCCGCCCGCGGCCGCACTCCACGAGGCCACGCCCATCCCGCGCGCCGCCCTCGCGCTGCCCGAGGCCGGACGCTTCGCCGCTCGCGCGGGCGTCACGCTGCCGGGCGACGCCACCGGCCGTTATCGTCGCGAGCCATTGCGCCCGCGGCTCCGCGCCCGTCTCGACGCCCGCCGCCCGGATCGCGTCACGCAGCCGCCGGACGAAGTGCTCCTCGTCGAACTCGCCGCTCTCGCCCCCGACGGCACCCCGCGCGCGCTCCTGGAAGAAGGCACCTGGCGCCGCTCCGGCCCCGGCCTCCCGCCGCCGCCGTCCGACAGCGCCTTTCTCATCCTGGATTTCGAAACGCTGCGCGGCGCCGTCGATCATTTTCAACATCTGCTGTCCTTCCGCGACGCCTGGCACCCAGCCGGCCCGCGTATCCACTGCGAAATCACGGCGGGAAATTTTCCCGAGACCTTTGCCGCGTGGCTCGCCGGCTTTCCGCCTGACACGCTCATCGAACTCGCGCCCGAGCTCGCCCCTTTCGCCCAGGCGCCGATCCGCGCCCACTTCGCGCTCGACCTCACGCCCAGCGACGAGAGCGGCATCGATTGGTTCGACGTTCGCGTAACCCTGCGCGCCGAGGACACCACGCTCACGCCTGAAGATATCGCCCTGCTCCACGCCGCGCGCGGACGTTTTGTGCGCCTCGCCGGCCGCGGCTGGCAGCGCCTCGCCCTCGATGACTCGCCCGCCACGCAGGAGAAGCTCGCGCGCCTCGGTCTCGATCCCGCCAACGCCCAGCATGCCCGCGAGCCGCTCCGCTTCCACGCGCTCCAGCTTGCTGACGAGGCCCTGCGCGACGCGTTGCCGGAGAAACTGTGGGCCCAGGTCCGCGAGCGCTCCGCCGCCCTCCGAGCCTCTGCTCCCCCGGCAACGCCCGCCGGCCTCATCGCCGACCTACGCCCCTACCAACACGAGGGCTTTCACTTTCTCGCGTTTCTCTCCGAGAACAAATTCGGCGGCATTCTCGCCGACGACATGGGTCTCGGCAAAACGCTCCAGACGCTGGCGTGGCTGCTTTGGCTCGCCGGCGCCACTGGACGCGGGGAAAAACCCTTTCGCGCCCTCGTCGTCTGCCCGAAATCCGTCGTCGTCAACTGGCAGCTCGAGACCGCGCGCTTCGCCCCCGCGCTGGCCACCACCGCGTTCACCTCGGCACTGGTGACCCCGGCCGCGAAATCCGGCACGGAGCTCGCCTCACTCGACTCCCCACTCCTCATCGCCAACTACACCCAGCTCCGGCTCCACGCGGAAGCGCTGGGCTCCGTCGCGTGGGACGCCGTGATCCTCGACGAAGGCCAGAATATCAAGAATCCCGCCAGCTCCACCGCCCAGGCCGCGCGCGCCCTCCGCAGCGCGCACCGGCTTGTGCTCACCGGCACGCCCGTGGAAAACCGTCTTCTGGATCTCTGGAGCCTGTTCGCCTTCGCCCAGCCCGGGCTGCTCGGCGGCCAGGCCGCCTTCAAGCGGCTCTATAACGACAAGGCCGATCCGACCGGCGCCCGCACGCGACTCGCCCAGCGCGTGAAACATTTTCTGCTGCGCCGCACGAAAGGCCAGGTCGCGCGCGATCTGCCGCCACGCATCGAGGAGGAGCTCGTCGTCGATCTCGAGGGCGAGCAACGCCGGCTCTACGACGCCGAGCTCAAACGCACCCGCGCCCTCCTGCTCGGGGTGAAGAGTGCCCGCGATTTCGACACCCAGCGTTTCAACATCCTGCAATCGCTGCTCCGCCTTCGCCAAATCTGCTGCGATCCGCGCCTCATCGGAGCCGGCGCACTCCGCCAACCCGTGCGCCGCAAACCCAAAAAGTCGGCGCCACACGTCTCCGCCCCGGAGAGCGCCGCACCGCCGCCGAGCGCCAAACTCGAAGCGCTGCTCGACACGCTCGAACCCCTCGCCGCCGAGGGGCACAAGGTGCTCGTTTTCTCCCAGTTCGTCACGATGCTCGAACTCATCCGCGACGAACTCGTCGCCCGCGGAATCGCGCACTTGATGCTCACCGGCCAGACGGAAAACCGCCAGGACCTCGTGAACCAGTTCCAGGCCGATCCCGCGATTCCCGTTTTCCTGCTCTCGCTGAAAGCCGCCGGCTCCGGCCTGAATCTCACCGCCGCAAGCTACGTCGTGCTCTTCGATCCATGGTGGAACCCTGCGGTGGAAGCGCAGGCGATCGACCGCACCCACCGCATCGGCCAGAAAAACCAGGTCATCGCCTACCGCCTGATCGCGCGCGACACCGTCGAAGAAAAGATCCGCGCCCTCCAAAAGGAAAAAGCCGCCCTCGCCGCCGCCGTCGTGCAGGAAGAGTCGCTCGCGAGCGTGTTGGATCTGGAGAGCTTGCGGACGATCCTGGGGTGACCTGTTCGACTAGTAGCCCTGCGCGTGAGCGCAGGGACCGGCGCGGGCGCCCAATTTTGAGCGGCTTAAATAAGGAAACCCTTAGTTAACCGAAGCGTTGTTCGCTTAATTATGGCTTCCCATAGTTAAGCGAACCGGCCTTAGTTAAACTATGGAGCGCGGTCTCTCCGGTCGATATGTGCGGGTTTCTTCGGTTGGAGAACCCTGTTCGGCGTTCGTGCCCAATCCTTTGCCGCCAGTTCCACCCCTGCAGTGGGAAGGCTCTCTCAACCGGGTGGCGGCGCGGGCGAGCGTTGCGCTGGGACGTCTCGCTGGAGTGACCGGACTGCTACCCGATCCGCAGCTTTTCCTCTATTCCTACGTGCGCAAAGAAGCCGTGCTCTCATCCCAGATCGAGGGCACGCAGTCGTCGCTTTCGGAACTCCTCCTCTTCGAAAACAATGCGCTCGTGGGCGCACCCCTGGACGATGTCACCGAAGTCTCCAACTACGTCGCCGCGATGGAGCATGGCCTCGCCCGTCTGCGTGAAGGCTTCCCGCTTTCGCTTCGGCTCCTGCGCGAAGTCCATGGCGTGCTCCTCGCCAAAGGTCGCGGCAGCGACCGCCAGCCCGGTCAGTTCCGAACATCGCAAAACTGGATCGGTGGCTCGCGGCCCGGCAACGCCCTATTCGTGCCGCCGCCGCCCGACGAAGTGGTCACGTGCATGGGAGCGCTCGAATTTTTCCTCCACGATCCCGCGACCCCTGCCGTGGTTCGCGCGGGGCTCGCCCACGTGCAATTCGAGACCATCCATCCATTTCTCGACGGAAACGGCCGCACGGGCCGGCTGCTGGTCGCGCTGCTACTCTGTCACGATGGCGTGCTGCCGCAACCGCTCCTCTACCTCAGTCTCTATCTCAAGCGCCACCGCACCGCTTACTACGATCTTCTCCAACGCGTGCGCACTCACGGTGTGTGGGAGGAGTGGCTCGATTTCTTTCTGAGTGGCGTCGAGGAAACCGCCAATCAAGCCGCGGAAACCGCAGGCCGGCTCCTCCAGCTTTTCAAAAAAGACCGCGAACAACTCCACGCCCTCGGCCGCAAGGGCACCTCGGCGCTGAAGTTGCACGATGTCCTGCAAAAACAACCCGTGACCACCGTGACCAAGCTCGTCGCGAAATACGGTTTCACCGCACCGACCGCCAATGCGGTGCTGCGCGTGATGATCGATCAAGGCATTATCCGCGAGATCACGGGCTACGCCCGCAACCGCGTCTTCGCCTACACCGCCTATCTCGCGACGCTCAACGAGGGCACGGAATTGCCGGCGTGATATGTTCCCCCACGCGTTTGATCGCGTCGGGCGGATCGCAAAGTGCAAAGTTTGGCCCTTTTTTTTCTGCACGGGAAACAAGGATCGCATCGCTGACGCCGCCGAGGCCGATCCGCCCCGCACGATCGGGGCGTCGGTGGCCGCCCTCGCCCGCGCGCTCCGCCTCCCCACCGATGGTCCCTAATACCTTTTCCTGAGTTCCTGATTTCCAGATTGGATTGTTCAGAGTTTCCTCGACCCGCCCCTTTGGAAAACCACTGCCATTTCTCTCCCGACCGCCGCCACCGCTACTCGCTCGTGCATCGGTGGAATCCGCTCTTCGGCGAACGGCTCATCCTCTGGATCGGCCTCAACCCCAGCACGGCGGACGAAGCGCAACTCGACCCCACGCTCACGCGCATCCGCAGCTTTTCGCAGCGCGAGGGCTTCGACGGTTTCTGGATGGCCAACCTCTTCGGGCTGCGCACGCCT
>JANPIT010000307.1:0-7242 GCA_031425115.1 Opitutaceae bacterium
CCAACGCGAGCCAGTCGCGAAAATCAATATACTCGCCAAGATTACGCCGCAGTTGGCTAAAACGTCGTTCTTGGATGAAGGAGAATCCGGCCTTTCCGTTTCTCGCCGTGGCGACGCGAAAGGGAGATCTCGTCGATCGCCGCGGGCTGGTTTACGGCGGGTTTCACAGCAGTAAACGTGCGGCTCACAGCATCGTGCAGCGCGAGATCGACCTGCGCGAAACCGCCAAGGCGCTCGTGGACGACCAGAAGGCGCACGACGATCAGAAGGCGATCATCGATGCTCTCAATCTTCGGCTCGCCGAAGCGGAGCAGGGGTTGGAGCAGCGACGCGCTGAGGTGCTGGCGGCCACGCAGACGCTCGCCTCGGTGCAAGCGGAACAGCGGAACGCGCAGCGCAATGTCGAGGATGTCGGCAACCGGCTCAACCGGATGGAAAATGAGCTGGGCTCCCTCGAGCACGCGCGCAACGAAGCGCACGCACGCTGGGACAAGGCGCAGATCGGCTTGAACGAAGCGCACGCGTCGGCCGAGACGCAGCGCGAAAAGATTCGGCAACTCGAGACGCGTATCGTCGAGGTGCGCACGGATCGCGACGTGAAACGGGAGACGTTGGCGCAGGCTCGCCTCGAACTTGCGGAGCGCCGGCAAAAGGTCGAGGTCATCGACCGTGGTCTCGGTGAGATGGAGCGGCGCCGCATGCAATTGAGCGAATTGCTGGTGCAGCGACAGACCGAGATCGAGTCGTGGAGCGAGCAGACGAACAATCTTGAGCGCGAGTCGGCCGAGCAGCGGTCACGTGCCGCGCAACTGGCGGAAACGTTCGTGATTGCCCAGGAGCAGGTGGAGAAAGTCCGCCTGGAACTCACCGACGTCGAACGCGACATCAACGCGCTCGAGTCCGCGCAGCACGCTGTGCGCGACGAGTCCGAATCGGCGCACGATGAGTTAAGCGCGCACGAAGTGAAGCTGGCCGAAAATCGGCAGCGCGCGAAATTCCTCGTCGAGGAAGTGACGCGCGAGTTTCAGACCGACGTCGCCGGGATCGATTGGAAGCACCAGTTGTGGCACGCGGACGATGAGCCCGCGGGCATCAAACCGCTCGACCTCGATGAAGACGAGGATGAGGACGTGGCGCCCGCGGGAGCAGCAGCGGCGCCCGCACCGCAATCCACCGAGGGCGAGTCGACGCCCGACGGTGCCTCCGCCCAAGGCGAAGCTGCGCCGACGAAGCGTCGACGGAAGAAAAAGGATAAGGGCGAGGCCACTGAAAACGATTTGAAGGCGATGGAGTCGACCGATTGGTCGGCCACCAAATCCGAGATCGATGCGCTGCGTCAGCGGCTCAACGCGATGGGTGCGGTCAATCTTGTCGCCATCGAGGAATACGCCGAACTCAAGCAACGCCACGATTTCCTGGCGAATCAGGTGAACGATCTCACGACGGCGAAGGCCGAGCTGATCAAGGCGATCGACGAGATCAACCAGACCTCGCTCCGGCAGTTCCAGGTGACGTTTGAGCAGATCCGGAAGAACTTCGAATACACCTTCCACACCCTCTTCGGCGGTGGACGCGCGCATCTCGAGCTCATCCAGGCCGAGGACATTCTCGAGAGCGGCATTGAAATTGTCGCACAGCCTCCCGGCACCAAGCTCAAGGGTATCACGCTGCTTTCCGGCGGACAGAAAACCCTGACCGCAGTCGCGCTGCTCTTCGCGCTCTACATGGTGAAGCCTTCGCCGTTCTGCTTGCTCGACGAGTTGGACGCGCCGCTCGACGAATCGAACATCGGTCGCTTCACGGACCTGTTGAAGAAGTTCGTGGGCGAGTCGCAGTTCATCATCATCACGCACAACAAGCGGACCGTCTCGGCGGCGAGCGCGATTTACGGCGTGACGATGGAGGAGCGCGGTGTGTCGAAGACCGTGTCGATGAAGTTCAACGCGGATCGCAGCGACATCGAGGCCCAGCCGCGAAACATCGCGGACTCGGTGCGCGGCGCGCAAGTGCCGGCAGACGCCAAGAAGGCGGAGTCGGCACCGGTGCCGGCGTGAAACAGAATCGGCCGATAAAATATTGTTGGGGCGCCTCGAGGGTGGTGCGGGGGAAGTGGGTCCTCGGGGTGTTTTGCCGCTACGAGCGCACCGGAAAAATACGGGCGGAGGGAATCGCGGTCAGCATCCGCGGCGTATTGATTTGGTTGATGCTGCTCGGTGCCGGCATCTACGCCGCCGGAGCGGGCTTCGTTTGGTTGCGCTGGCAGCGTCAGCCGCATTTCGACGTTTCGTATGCGGACGTGCTGTTCGCGCCACTGCGACGGGAGGAGTTGGCGAAAAAACGCGGGCAAGCGCTCCTCGCCGAGGGGCAGGAGCATTTCCAGGCCAGGCGTTGGACGGAAGCGGCGGAACGACTGCAACGCGGACTGGTCGTGCACCCGGGGGATGCCGCTGCGCGGGTTTCGCTGGCGCAGGTTTACATGCACCAGGGAGAGGCGCCGCGGGCGGAGCGACTGTTGATGGACGGTTTGGGAGAAGGGTTCCCGGGTCGGACGTATCTCGAATTGCTTTTTGAACTTGTCGAACTTGGAGAGGACTACGAATTCGTGGCGCAGCGGTGCGCGCAGTATCTGCCGGAGTTGAATCAGCGAGGTGCCCGCGGAGATGTGGCTTGGCTGATGCAGCGGCGATTTGCGGCGTTGCTGGCAGCCGGGCGGCCGCAGGAGGCGCTGGCCTTTGCGGAAACGGGTGCGTCGGACGGGGAGCAACAAGTCGTGGCGCTGCTCGCGGG
Source organism: Opitutaceae bacterium (assembly GCA_031425115.1). Classification (GTDB taxonomy): domain Bacteria; phylum Verrucomicrobiota; class Verrucomicrobiia; order Opitutales; family Opitutaceae; genus ER46. The sequence goes on from JANPIT010000307.1 coordinate 2,788, forward strand.
TGGCCGGGCGGCGGAGGCGGTGGTCCGGCTGCAGCGCTGGCGCGAGCAGCCGGGCGCGGACCTGCGTGAAATTCTCCCGCTCCAAGTGCGCGCGTGGCGCGAGACTGGCGCGGTGGAAGCCATGGAGCGCGGGCTCGTGGAATGGCGGTCGATGGAGCCCGCCGCGCCCGAGGCGTGGATCCAAAGCGTGGTGGAGCAAGCGTTGGCTGGTCGCGCTGCGGCCGCCGATCTGGCGTTCGACGAATTTGTGCGCCGCTTCGGGACGACCGCGGAAAATCTTTCGCGGCTCACGGTGGCGCTGGGCGCGATTGACCAGACGATGTTGCTGCAAAGGTGTGTGGAAACCGCGACGGAACGTGGCTTCGCCTCACTCCGAGTGCAGGCGCAGGTGCTGCTCGTGCACGCGCTGCTGCATCGTGGCGATTGGCTCGAAGCGGGCCGTGCGTTCGTCGGCATCGCGCCCCAGAAGGAGGATGCGCCGATGGGAACTCCGGCCTGGCGCGCGTGGATGCAGGGACTGCTCGCGTGTGCGCAGGGTCAGAGCGTCGAAGCAGATGCGGCACTGTTGACCCGACTTCGGGAGCAGAAATGGCCCTTCCGTGTGTGGCGGGAGACGATCGAGACATTGGTTCGTGCGGAACGCTTCGTGGCAGCGCGCGATGTGATCGCGCTCGTCGGACCGGTGTTTCCCGCGAATCAGTGGCTCAAGGCCAAAGCCGGCGAAATGAAGTTGGAGATTATGGCGCGCACCGAGGCGGTTCCGGCAAGTGCCGCGCCGTCTCCCGCTATTCCAGCGGAGCAGTTTTTCGCGTTGCGACTCGATGATTTGCTGCGCGCGGGGCGTTGGGAGGAAGCGGCGGCACACGTGCAGCAAGCCCAGGGGCTGCGCCCGGCGCCGCCGTGGCTCGAAGCTCAAGCGGGGCACATCGCGTTCGCCCAAGTGCGGATCGCGCACGGGCAGGGTGATTCGCCGGGCATGAAAAAGGCGGCCCGTTTGTATTTGAACGGGGATGACGAGCGCTCCCGGCGACTGCTCGAACTCGCGCGCACGATGTTGGCGGGGGGAGATCGGAGCCAGGCGGTGGGCTTGGTCCGAGAAATCGTGAGCCGCTCTCCGCAGGATGTCGCGGCTCGGACGGCGTTGGAAGAATGGGAGCCCGTGCCGGCGCAGAAAACCGCGGTGACGCGCCGCCTGGAGACGACACCGGAACGGAAGGCCACCGGCGTAATGCACGCGCTGGAAGTGGACGATGAGGCGGCTACTTTGTTGAAGGACCTGCGGCTGCGCGCAGCGCTCGGCGAAGTGGCGCAAGTGCTGGGCAACGCCCGTGCGCTCCTCACAGGCGATCGCGCGCGTTCCGATCAGGTGCTCGAAGTAGCGAGGGAACTCTACGCGGCGGGCGACCGCAGCACAGCGCTGTTGCTAGTGAGGGAAGTGGGGCGAAAGTCGCCGGGCTATCCGCCGGCGAATCGACTGCTGAACGAGTGGGAGCGCGCCACGAAACAATAACCGGGCGCCGGAATCGCGTGCGTCCTCTCGCTGGCGCTCGTGGCTACCATGCGTGGTCAACGTCACGAATGGTCGGGTCTCTCGCCGGCCAAACTACTTTGGCTCAGAGAATCAGATCTGGTGGCACGTTGCTGAGGGCGTCTTCGACGGTCGTCAGGCCCATCTTCACCTTGAGCATCGAGTCCTGATGCAGCGTCTTCATGCCGTTCTTCATGGCGATGCGCTTCAGTTGAGCGACCTCGACTTCCTTGTTGATGCCTTCGACGAGTTCTTCGCCGTTGACCATCAATTCGTGGATGCCGACGCGGCCCTTGTAGCCCGTGCCGCTGCACGTCGGGCAACCCTGCGGATTCGCTTTGAAAATCTGGCCGGTCCAGCCGAGCGCTTTCTGCATGATCTCCTGCTCCCGGCCTTTCGGCTCGTAGGGGACTTTGCAGTTTTTGCAGACGCGGCGGAGGAGACGCTGAGCGCAGACGCAGACGAGCGACGCGGAAATGTTGAAGGGCTCTACGCCCATCTCGCCAATACGCGACACGGTCGAGGGCGCATCATTCGTGTGGAGCGTCGAGACGAGCAAGTGACCGGTGAGGGCGGCCTCGACTGCGATCTGCGCGGTTTCCTTGTCGCGAATTTCGCCGACGAGGATGATGTCCGGATCCATGCGGAGGTAACAACGCAGCGCGCGCTCGAAGGTGAGTCCGATCTGCCGGCTCATCTGCATCTGATTGATGCCAGCGAGCGTGTATTCGATCGGGTCCTCGGCGGTCTGGATGTTCACGTCCGGCGTGTTCACTTCGCCGAGCGCGGAATAGAGCGTCATCGACTTGCCCGAGCCGGTCGGGCCGCAGTGCAAAATCATGCCGTAGGGCTGCCGGATGCACTCGCGGTAACGCGTCAGATTCTCTTCGGAGAAGCCGAGCGCGGGGAGGGGGAGCGTGCTCTTCGTCTTGTCGAGAATACGCATGACCACTTTCTCGCCGTGGTTCATCGGCCCGGTCGCGACACGTAGATCGATATCGATGTTTTTCTTCGTGTATTTCTTGAAGACGATACGTCCGTCCTGCGGCAACCGGCGCTCCGAGATGTCCAGGTTGCACATGATCTTCAGACGCGTGACCATCGCGTTGGCGACCTGTTTGGGGAGGCGGAGCTTTTCCTGGCAGAGACCGTCGATGCGATAGCGGATCAACAGATCCTTTTCCATCGGCTCGATGTGGATGTCGGACGCGCCGGACACGTAGGCATCCTCGATGATGCGGTTCGTGAGCTGAATGATCGGGGCGGAATCTTCGCTCTCGAGTTCCGCGCTGGTGATCGCCGCCGTGCCGCCATCCGCGCTGTAAGCGGTGCTGATGACTTCGGCGACCGAGCCGATATCGACGTCCTCCGAGGTGGCGGGACCCGCTTTCGACTCCTTAAAATATTTTTTGAGGAGGGCGTCGAAGAACGTGGCGGAGACGACGCTCACGTCCTCGATGGAAGATTCCGTAGCCTGCGAGAACGACTCGCGCTTGGCGTAGTCGAGCGGGTTCATCATGAGCACCGCAACGGAATTGGGACTCATCCGCTTGTGGGGAAAGATGCCCTCGCGCCGGATGATGGCGTCGCCGGTGACTTCGATGAGTTTGTCGTCGATCTCAATCTCTTCCGTTTTGGTGACCAACGGAAGATCGGTGAGCTTCGACACGAACCGCGCGGTGTCTTCCGCGTTCGGGACGAACTTCGGATCCACCATGCGGTGGATGAGCGTGGAGGAGTATTCCGCGACCTCCTTGAGCAAGGTGAGATCCTTCTCGGTGAACTCGCCGTCGGTGCCCGCGGCCATCTCTTTATTGAGTAGCTGAATCGCACCGAGCGTGATGGTCGTCTTGAGGGGGACGGTGAGCATCGAGCGCACCTCGAAACCGGTCGTGGCCGCCATCGTCGCCATGAAGGGCGCCTGGCTCTCCGTATTGCGGAAAAACACGGGCTCGCCCGACTCGATTACCTTGCCGACGATGCCCTTGCCGATTGGCACTTTTAACGTGAGCAACTTCGCCGCGGTCTCCTGAAATTTTTTCTCCTTGGCCGGGTCACCTGCCCAGAGCGTCGGCGAATAATACACCTGTTTAAACGCGATCTCGTTTCCCTCGACGAGGTAGAACGTCATCGATTGCGCCTGCAGCGCCTCGACCACCTTGGAGGCGGTGAGCTCGATGACGGAAGCCACATCCTCACGGCTGGGCGCCGGTTTCGAGATGACCTTGATGAGCAACGAACGGCGAAGCGTGCCGGCGATGTTGGAGGATGCCATGTGCGGGAGCGCGAGGAATGGGGGGGCGCTAGGGGATTGTCAAAGCGCGGGAAGGGTGCGGCAATGGAAATTGTCCGTGGGGCCCGCGTGCATCCACGGATAGCCGCCTGCCATGCTCCGCTTTCTCCAAGCCCTCCTGCCGCTGCGCCCGAAGACCGATTCCGGCGCGCGCGGTGAGCAGCTGGCGGTCGAGTGGCTGCGTCGCGAGCGCGGGTTTACGATCATCGCCCGTAACTGGCGCAATCCCCGCGACCGTCGCGACGAGATCGATGTCGTGGGCCGCGACGCAGAGGCCCTGGTGTTTGTCGAAGTGAAAGCCCGGGCGGGGGGCGCACTCGTGCCCGGCTACCATGCGATCGACGAGCGCAAGAAACGCGTGCTGCGCCGGGCGATCGAGGCATATCTGGCGCACTTGCGGGAGAAGCCGCGGACGTTCCGCTTTGATGTGGTCGAGGTGAGTTTTCCGGCGGCCGGCGCGGAGGCGGCGCGGCCGGAGGTGCTGCATTTCGAGAACGTGCCGTTGTTCTCGAAATATTTCCGAGGGTAACGATGGAGTATTTTACTCTTATCCAAGGTGGGCCGTGCGCTCCGCGCGCGGCTTCGGGCGAACATCGGTTTAGAAAAAAAGCCGCGCGCGGAGCGCACGGCCCAC
>JANPIT010000308.1:0-11478 GCA_031425115.1 Opitutaceae bacterium
ATCCTCATCAGAAAATCTGTCGGAAGATTGAATGTGGAAAGCGGAAAAAATACCACGAAACGGACAACTCCGTTTCCTGGCTTGATTCCCACTTTTCACATTCACCTGCCTTGGTTTTCCGTCCGCATTCCCGCATCAGAAATCAAAACCGAACAGCAGCTTTAACCGATCGTAATCCTGCGAAGTGCCATCCGGATTGTGCCGCCGGATCTCGTGCCGCAGCGACATGCTGAGCGTCTCGGTGAGTTTCTTGTTCGCCTCGAACCGATTTTCCCAGCCGTCTTTTTGATCGCGCACCGGATACCACACCGCGCGTTGAGAGAGCGTGATTCGCCACGGCAACGTGAACTCCGCTTCTTCGAAGGTCGACACCACCCCCTTCGAGGTGTGTTCGGGCGCATTGGGCGCGGTATTCCACGTATCGAAAAGATTCTGTGACACGCCGACGCGCAGCTTCCGGCTCGGCTTGGTCAACACGTGATAGCCCGCGCCGAGTTCCTGTTGCAGCAGCACGTAGTCGTTCGGCTGCCCGCGGAACCGGCTGGCGCGATTCCACTCACTGGTGGGGCGATAGTGCGCGAACAACTTCTTGGTGAACTCATGCCGCCACTGCCCGGAAAGCTTCAGCGTATCTGTCGTCGCCACATCGTTGGTCTCGTTGTAATCGTAGCGCGTGTTGAGCTGCACTTCGTCCGCCTTCCACTTGCGCGTGAAGTGCGCTTCGTAGGAGCTGTTGTAGCGCTCTGCGACATCTGACACGACTTCCGTCGAAAACGAAAGGCGCCCGTGCCACGGCCCGAAATAATTGCGCACCTTCGCGGTCAGCACCGCCGGTGAGAAACGATCCCAGATGGTCACGCGGTCCTCTTCGTCCTTCTCCTCCGCAGCCTTCCGCTCCGCCCGGGTGACGGGTGGCACGGTGGGCGGGGCCGGTGGCTGGATTCCCTGCGCCACCACCGGCACCATCTTCCCCTCGCTTCGCGGCGCGGGCTTCTCCGCCTTGATGACAACCGCATCGGCCGCACGCACCCGCAGTTCGCCGAAACGGTCCGCCTTAAACACGATCTCGTCCGCCGTCGTGCTCACCAGTGTGCCCTGCACGCGATCGCCGTCTTTGTAGACCAGCGTGTCGCGCGTGCTCTGCGCGGCGCGGCCCACCGGCAGCGCCACTCCCAAGACCATCAGCCAGACCCACCAGCGAAGATTTTTCACGCACAGTCCCAATATCATTCGGACTTTCGACGCGCGAGATCTCACGGTGTTTCAATTTTTCTCCGCCAGGTTACCGCGAGAGAGCTCCTGCGACGTTGCTCTGGCCAGCCCCCGTCCTTGATCAGTGCGGAAGAATTCTGTGTCGCCCCGACGCCCCGCTGCCACAACCCTTGCCGCACCATGAAACATTTCGCACTTACCCTTATTTTGTCGCTCGCCCCTCTCGCTGCGCTGAACGCGCAATCTCCCGCCCCGGTTGCCTCTACGCCAGCCCCGGACGCCGTCAAACGTCATCCGCTCAAGGGCGTGATCACCGGCATCATGGCGGACAAATCCTCGCTGCTGATTAAACACGAGGAGATCCCCGGAGTGATGCGCGCGATGACGATGATGTTCAAAGTCGACGAGGCCACCGTGAAAGCCGCGAAAGAAGGCCAGGCTCTCACCGGTATGATGTCGCGCCAGGGCAACACGTGGATGCTCGAGGATGTGAAGCTCTTCAGCGTTAAGAAAAGCTGACCGATCGTCAGCGCGCCGCGCCCTTCGCGCATGCCCAACCTCTTCATCGTCGCCGGGCCGAACGGTGCGGGAAAGACGACCTACGCGCGGCGTTTTCTCCCGCAAGAGATGGCCTGCCACGAGTTCGTGAATGCAGATCTCATCGCCGCCGGGCTCTCGCCCTTCGCCGCGGACAAAGCGACGTTCGAAGCGGGACGCATCATGCTCCGCCGCCTCCGCGACCTCGCCGCGCGACGCCAGGATTTTTCCTTCGAGACCACTCTTTCCGGCTACGCCTACGTGCCTTTCCTGGAGGAACTGCGCGCGGCCGGATACCGGATTCGACTCGATTTCCTCTGGATTCCCGACCTCGACATCACGCGTGGCCGCGTGCGCCAGCGTGTCGCGAAAGGCGGCCACGACATCCCCGACGATGTGCAGCAGCGCCGCTTCCGCGTCGGCATCCGCCATCTCGCGCAGCACTACCGGCCACTCCTCCACTACTGGCGTCTCTACGACAACACCGGCGGCAATCCCCACCTCGTCGCCGAGGAAATAGACGGTGCTCTCTCCGTCCTCGACGCCGCCCGCCTTGCCTTCATCGAACAGTCCGCCAAGGTCCGCTTCATGCCCGTGCAGCCGCCGCCAGTCGTAGAAGAACCGCCCGCATTCACGCCCGCCGAAGAAACCCGCCGCTCTCTCCGCGCCATGCGCAAGGCCTTCGCTGATGTCGTCCTCGAGAACAAAGCTTGGGGTCTCCCCGTCATCCAATGGCGCGAGGGCCGCGGTGTGGTCGAGGTCCCGCCGGAGCAGCTCGAGCCGCTCGCGCGCCGCATTCTTGAAGTCGATGGCGATCCACTGCCCGAAGCCGAGGAGCGCGCGTTGCTCGCGCACTTGAAAATCTGAGCTCCGCCGCACCGCGCCGCGCCACCGTGCAACTCAACGCGTGGAGAATCCTCGGCGCGCTGCTGATCACTCTGCTCCCGCCCGTCGTGCGAGCCCAGGACAAGGTCTCCGTCGCCGCCGCGGCCAACTTCGTTTACGCGCTCGACGCGCTGAATGCGGAGTTCAAGCGCACCGCGTCCGACACGACGGTGACGATCACCACAAGCGCCTCGGGTAATCTTTTCGCCCAAATTCAGCACGGTGCGCCGTTCGATGTGTTTCTTTCCGCGGACACCGACTACCCGCAGCAACTGGTCGCCGCAAAACTCGCCGACGCGGCCACACTCCGAATTTTCGCGACCGGTCGCCTCGTGCTCTGGACCACCCGCGCATCGCTCGACCTCTCCGATCCGCTCTCCGCTCTCCGTTCGCCGTCGGTCAAAAAAATCGCGCTCGCCCAGCCCCGGAACGCGCCCTACGGCCGCGCTGCTCAAGCCGCCCTCGAGCAGCTGGGCGCGTGGCGCGACCTTCAGCCCCGGCTGGTTTTCGGCGAGAACATCACGCAGACGGCGCAGTTTGTGGAGACCGGCAACGCCGAGCTCGGCTTCGTTGCGCTCTCCCTCGTCGTCTCCCCCGGCCGTGAGGCGAAGGGGCGCTGGGTCGAAATCCCGCGCGCCCAGTATCCCGCCGTCTCACTCGATCATGCCGGCGTCCTTACCCTGCGCGGCGCAAAGAATCCCGCGGCGCACCGATTTCTGGATTTCCTGGGCAGCGCGTCCGCCAAAAAAATCCTGACTGCTTTCGGCTACGGCGTGCCAGAAAAGTCCGCGCCCAGCACGGCATCACCTCAATAGTCCGACTCTGTTGCTTTGTCCGATCCCGCCTCCAGTTTCCTGGGCCTCCCTCCGCCGCTCTGGCAATCGCTCTGGCTCACGCTGCGCCTGGCCGCGATCACCACGCTCGCCCTCGGCGTGCTTGGGCTGCCGCTGGCGCACTGGTTGAACACGACGCGCTGGCGGCTCGCACCCGCGATCGAAACCCTCGTGGCACTGCCGATTGTGCTGCCGCCCACCGTAATTGGTTTCTACCTACTCGTCGCGTTTTCCCCGAATCACGCGCCGGGCAATTGGTGGCGCGAGGCGACCGGCGGACCGCTCGCCTTCTCGTTCACCGGACTCGTGATCGCCTCCATCTTCTACTCGCTGCCCTTCGCGGTGCAGCCCTTTCAAGCGGCGCTCCGCGGCGTGCCGCGGGAGTTGCTCGACGCCGGCACCGCCCTGGGCGCCACGCCCCTCCGCGTCTTTCTCCGGCTCCATGCCCCGCTCGCCTGGCGCGGTATCGCCGCCGGCCTTACGCTCGGTTTCGCCCATACGCTCGGCGAATTCGGCGTCGTGTTGATGATCGGAGGCGCCATCCCCGGCGTCACTAAAGTCGCCAGCATCGCCCTCTACGACGAGGTGCAGGCGCTCGCGTATCCGCAGGCGCACGCCTTCGCCGCCACCTTGCTCGTGCTTTCTTTCGTGCTGCTGCTGGCGGTGACGCTCCTGCAGCGCCGTCGCCTGGCCTGAGGGTGGCCGCATCGCGCGCATGAAGCTTCGCGAGAAAACCGAACTGGCGCTCATCCCCCTCGCGGTAGCCGCAGTCGCCTTCCTCGGCCACGCCCTGCCCGACCGCCTGGGCACCGGCAGCCTGCTGGTCATCGCGTGCCTCGCGTGGCTGGTGCAGGGCGGCGTCCGCGATTTGTGGATACTCTATCAGTTGAAGACCGCACCCTCCACCGCACCGCGGCGCAAGCTCGCGTGCATGTGCCTCGAGTCCAGTGCCGGCATGGCCGGTATCATCCTCGGACTGGTTCTCGCGCTGAGCGGCGTCGGCGGCGAGGTCGCGCTGAGCCCGGCTCGCTGGGCCGGGCTGGCCGCCCTCGTGTTCGCCGCGGGCTTCCTCTTGAAAGATTTTGTGATCACCTGGCGGCCACTCGGGCTGCGTCGCGACCCCGAGCATCACTCCATCGTATTCACGTGGCGCTGAACGCGCCGTTGGCAAACACGGTCCCAACCCCTTACTCTGTTCTCATGCGTCTGACCTTACTCTTCTTTCTGCTGGGCGCCCTCGGGCTGCGAGCTGCCGATGCTCCGGTCATCCGCAGCGAGGAAGTCCCCGCGCCCACGACCGCCGCCGGCTCGAGTGGACCGTCGCTCACCGTCAGCCCCGAGGGTGTCGCCTGGCTCACCTGGCTCGAGAAAACCGGACCCGTCACCGCGCTGCGCTTTTCCACCTATGACGCCGCGGCCAAGCGCTGGAGCGACGCGCGCACCGTCGCGAGCGGTGCCGATTGGTTCGTCAACTGGGCGGACTTTCCCGCGCTCACCGCCGGTCCCGACGGCCGCGCCACCGCCGTGTGGTTCGTTAACAATCCCGCCGTTCCTGCCGCAGCCGGCGCCGCCGCGACTCACGATCATCATGGCGCGGGCTACCGCGCGTTTATCAGTCAGACCCGCGACGCCGGCCGCACGTGGAGCGAGCCCGCCCCGCTCACGCGCGAGAGTGACTCCGTGGAGTTTGTCTCCCTCGCCACCCTCGCCGATGGCCGCGTGCTTGCCGCGTGGCTCGATGGCCGCGCCAAGAAAACAGGCCGCAAGGAACAGCAGCTTTTCGCGCGCATCCTCGGTGCCAAGGATCCGGATACACGCGTCGATGCTTCCGTTTGCGACTGCTGCCAGACTTCGCTCACGGCGTTTCCCGACGGCACCGCGCTGCTGAGTTACCGCGCCCGACGCGAAGGCGAAGTGCGCGATATTAATGTGACTCGTTTTCGGGGCACCGCGTGGGACGAACCGCGCGTGCTCAACCACGACGATTGGCGGATTGCCGGCTGCCCCGTGAACGGCCCGCAGCTCGCCAGCGATGGCGGCCGGGTGGCAGTCGCGTGGTTCACCGCGGCCGATAACGACGCGCGGGTCGTCGCGTCATTTTCGTCCGACGCCGGCGGTCGCTTCCTGATGCCGCTGCGCCTGACCGACGGCAAAACCCTCGGCCGCGTCGCGACGACTCTTCTGCACGACGGCGCGTTCCTGGTGACGTTTGTCGACAGCGATGGTGCGCTGTGGCTGCGCCGCGTGACGCCTGATTTTGCCGCGACCCCGCCGGTGCAACTCGCCTCGGCCGAGCGAGGGCGGATCAAGGGATTCCCCCGCCTGGCGCTCATCCGCGACTACGCGGGCGGCAAGGAGCCAGCGAAACTCGTCGTGGCGTTCGTGCGCGAAGGCGCGCCGGGTCTGACGACGCTCGAGGTCAGCGTGCCCGAGGGCGAGCTGCTCGAAGCGGAGAAAAACTGCGACTGTGCGCCATCGGCCGAGCAACTTCAGGGCTTCCCGATCCGTGGGACGATCGAATCGGTGGAGCGTGACGCCGGCACGTTGCGCATCCGGCATTTCGAGGTGCCGGGAATTTTTCCAGAAGGCCCGCGCGAATTCCTTGTGTCGGCCGAGACCCTCGCGCGAACCGGCGAGCCCGGCGGACAATTTCTGGGCCGCATCGAAAAACGCGACGGCGCGTGGTGGCTCTTCGACCTTCGCTTCATCGCCGCCGCGCCGAGATAACAAGCACCAAGCTCCACCCTCCAAGCTCCAGCGAACGCCCAATCATAAACCTCCAGGCAAACTACGCCAAAATTGGAGTTTGGTCATTCATCCTAGAAAACGCAGTTGAAACGCGGAGGACGCGGAGAGCGCAGAGGAGAAAAACAGTACTTTTCGAGCAGAGCCCATGCACTCGGTAGGTGAGCCTTTTGAGTAATGGATTCTCTCTCTTTCTGCTCCGCGTCCTCCGCGATCTCCGCGTTTCAACTGCGGAATTTGGCTTCATTGGAACTTGGCGTTTGGTGCTTGGTGCTTCTCGGGTCCCTCTTGACGCCTCTGCGATACTCTCAAACGTCCCTTCGCTCCGCATGCCATCCCTCCGCTCCACCGCTTTGCCCGATCCGATGCGACGCATCCTCGCGGCGCTGTGTGCGGCCTTGGTGCTCGTGTTGACGATTTTTGCGGCGAGCCCAGTCGCGCACGACTGGCTGCACGCCGTGGAGAAAAAGCATGCGTGCCAGGAGCACCCGGCGCCGCAAACTCCCGCGAGCGCGAGCGCCGAACACGATTGCGCCGTGGTGCTTTTTGCCAGCGGCGTAGAGCTGCCCGTCGGTCCGCTCGCACTCACGCCGCCGCGCATCATCGCGCAGGGCATCTCGCCGGTCACTGCCGCGGAGTTCTATTTGGTTTCGCCCCGCTACCTCCGTCAGCCGGAGCGCGGGCCGCCGAGTCTGGGTTGAAACACATCTTGGGTAGGGACGCGCAGCCTGCGCGTCCGCGGACGGGCGAGCCGCCCGTCCCTACCTTCGTCAGCGGGTAAGAATACCCACCATACAGTGCGCGTTCACGCGCTTCCGTCCGTTCAACCCATTCTCGTCATGTCTCCTTTTCGTTTCCTCACCCTTCTCTCGTTTACCGCCGCGGCCCTCGCCCGCGCCCAAACCGCCCCCGCGCCCAAGGCCGCTCCGCCGGCGCGCGACAAAGATCACGTCCAGCATCTCGATAAATTTGTCGTGAGCGCCGGCCACGATCCGAAGACCGCCTTCGATCTCGCTCAAGGCACCTCCGTCCTCGCGGGCGAGGATCTCCACCGCCTCGCGCAATCCACCCTCGGCGAAACGCTCAACGGCCTACCCGGCGTCAGCTCGACCTACTACGGGCCCGGCGCGAGTCGCCCGATTATTCGCGGGCTGGGCGGCGATCGCATCCGGGTGCTCGACAACGGCGTGGGCGCGCTCGACGCCTCGAATGTCAGCCCCGATCACAACACCTCGCTCGAACCGCTCTTCGCCTCGCGCATCGAGGTGCTGCGCGGTCCCAGCACGTTGCTATACGGCAGCTCCGCCATCGGCGGCGCCGTAAACGTCATCGACAACGCCATTCCCGAAAAATCGCCCGAAGGCCGCGCTCGCGGCGCGCTCGAGCTCCGCGGTGGCGGCGCCGCCCGCGAACGCGCGGGCATCCTCTCCGTCGGCGGCGGGGCGAAGGGCTTTGCCGCGCAGGTCAACGCGTTGAAACAAAAGACCTCCGATCTGCGCATCCCCGGCGTGGCGCGCATCGACGCCGACGCTCCAGCCGTTCAGCCGAGCGGCACGCTGCCTGGCAGCGCGAGCGAAACCTTTTCAGGCTCCCTCGGCGCCGGGCTTTTCTGGGGCGCCGGCCGGAGCGGCGCAGCCGTCTCGCATCACGAAACCGAATACGGCGTGCCCTCCGGTGAGGACATCGCGATCCGGATGCGCCAGACCCGCTTTGCCGTAGAGGGTGAAGTCACCCAGCCGTTCGGCCTGTTCCGCAGCGCCCGCGGCCGCCTCGGCCTCGGAGACTACACCCACTCCGAAATCTCCGGCTCGACCGTGAACACCACGTTCACCAACGACGCGTGGGAAGGCCGCGTGGAGCTGGCGCACGTTCCCGTGGGCGCCGTCACCGGCACGATCGGCCTGCAAGCGGCGCGGAGCGATTTCGCCGCCGTGGGCGAGGAAGTCGTCACCCCACCCGCGCTCACCGCAAGCGGCGCTGTTTTCGCGCTCGAGGAACTCAAGCTCGGAGACCGCGCGACCCTGCAGTTCGGCGGGCGGCTCGAGGTGCAGCGCATCCAACTCGGGGAGGTCGATGCCGCGCTGCCGCGTTTGCCCGGCTATACCGCACGATCGGATCAGCGGAAAAAATTCGCCGGCGCCAGCGCTTCACTCGGCCTGGTCGTTTATCCCGTGAAAGATTGGTCGATCGCCGCTGCGCTCGCCTCCAGTGAGCGCTTGCCGACCGCGCAAGAACTCTTCGCCAACGGTCCTCACGGCGGCACCGGCTCCTATGAAGTCGGCACCACCGGCCTCCGCCGCGAGCGCTCACTCGGGCTCGACGTCAGCGTGCGGCGGCGCGCGGGTTTTGTCACCGGTTCGCTCGGCGGCTTCGTGAACCGTTTTCGCGATTACATCTACGAACAGGAGCTCGCGCCCGGGGCCATCCCGGTCGCCAATAATCCCGACGACCTGACGCCGTTTCAATTCGTGGCGGCCGACGCACGCTTCCACGGGGCGGAAGTGGAGCTGCTTTTCCACCTCGTCGAAACCGACGCGCGCCGCCTCCACCTCGAGCTCAGCGCCGACCGGGTGCGGGCGCAACAAACCACCCTCGACGCCCCCCTGCCCCGCATCCCGCCCACTCGTCTCGGTGCGAAACTCAACTACGAGGACGGTCGCTGGCATCTCGTGTTGGAAGCGCGGCAGGCGCGATCCCAGCGCCGCGTCGCCGCCGCCGAGTCACCAACAGCTGGATACACCGTGCTGAATGCCAGCATCAGCTGCCTCATTCCCGGCCCGCACGTCAGCTACGAGGTTTTTCTTCGCGGCAAGAACCTCACCGACGAGGAGGCGCGCGAGCACACGTCCTTCCTGAAGGAATTCGCCCCGCAGCCCGGTCGCGGAATTCTCGCCGGCGTGCGGATGACGTTTTAGTTTCACGTCGCTGGCGAGGCGGTCACGCGCCGGCCTCGCCCGTATCCCGCGGTAGGTCATTCGCGGCTCTCAGGCCGGGGAAACTCGCCCGTGCGTTTTCCCGGCCTCCGCCCCATGGTGAATCGCCGGGCGTGAGTTATAGTGCCCGGCTATGAAATCACATTCTCATCAATTCCTATCGCTTCGTCGCCGCGCTCTGATCGCCGCGACCGTGGCGATGATCTGCAGCGCCGGTGCCTTGGCCCAGACGGCCCCGAGTGCGAGCGCGAGTCAGAAAAATCCGCCCGCCGACGCGGGCGCCACGGGCAGCCCGCATCGCACGAACAATCAAAACCAGCCGACCACCGCCACCGACAGCGGTCTGCACTCCAGCACGCCCGGCACCGACGCCAATTCCACCGCGCCCCGCACCAACCAGGCGCAGCCCACCACCGCCACCGGCAGTGGTCTGCACTCCGGCACCGCGAGCGCCGATGCCGATGCCGCCCGCGAAATCAACGCGCAAAACAAAAGCGGCTTAACGTCGGGTGTCGCCGGCGCGCCGACCGGCCGCGATACGATGAAGAGCGACAAGCTCGCGTGGATGGATCGCCGCTTCGTGCACAAGGTCGCCGAAGACGGAAAGTCTGAGATGCAACTCGCCGAACTCGCCGCCCAGCGCGCGAGCCACGCCGAGGTGAAAGCCTTCGCGCAAAAATTGGTCGAGGGCCATACGACGATCAATTCCGAGCTCATGACGATCGCCGGCGAGAAAAACGTGAAGCTCGACGACGACAACGACAAGAGCCGCGCCTACAAAATGCTGAGCAAGAAGTCGGGCCACGAGTTCGATCAGGAATTCGTCGAGCACATGATCGATGAACACGAGAAGTGCATCCGCATGTTCGAGAAAGCGTCGACTGACGCCAAGGACTCCGATGTCCGCGCCTTCGCCGCGAAACACCTCGATCATCTCCGCGGCCACCTGCAGGAAGCCCAGAGCCTGCGCCAGGCGGTGATTCCCACCGGTCGCATGGATGATTCCAGTGGCCGCAACTCAGCCGCGGGCCCGACGGGCACCAACGCGAACCCGGGAACCGACCTCACGCCGAAGCACGACTCCAGCGCCACGCCTTCCGGTAGCACCCCTGCTCCCTACCCGAAACGCTGACCCACGCCGCTTCGCGATCCCCTCAATCCAAGCCCCGAGCCATCGGGGCTTTTTTGCGTATCAGTCTTCCGATCACTCGCGCGCACCCGCGGAGTTGTAGGGGCGCAGGCTTGCTGCGCCCTTGCATTCGCTCACAGGAAAAGGCGCAGCAAGTCTGCGCCCCTACATTCCACTCCTGCATCGTTACGGCTGGCCCGAACTGCCGACGGCCTGCGCCGCGGGGAGCGGCGTCAGGGCGACCCGAAAACCGAAGTTGCTCTGGGTTACGAAAATCTTGGTCCATCCGCGATACGATGACCTGCACAATCCGGCCCCCGTGTTGAACGCTCCTCCGCGGGCGACGCGGAACTGTCCCTCCGGGGCACCGATGGGATCGTCCACCCGCCCTCCTGGATAACCCGCAAACCAATCCGCGCACCATTCTATCACATTGCCGTGCATATCGTAGAGCCCCCAGGCGTTGGGCTGCTTCTGCGCGACCGGATGGGTCTTATCACCGCTGTTGCCGCTATACCAGGCCACCGCATCGAGGGGCCCGGAGTAGAGTCCCGTCGAACCCGCGCGGCACGCGTATTCCCATTGGGCCTCGGTAGGGAGCGCGTAGGCGTAGCCCGGAGGCAAGCGCCCGGCGGCGCGCTCACGCTCCGTCAGTCGGGCGCAAAAAATCATCACCGTCTCAAAAGCGACTCGCTCGACCGGTCGATCCGAGCCTTTGAAAAAGCTGGGGAGAGGAACGTGGTCGATGACCGCCTGCCATTGCGCCTGCGTGACTTCCGTCTGTCCGATCCAGTAGCCGCGCGTGAGCCTGACCCACGTGTCGTCGCCGGCCCCGTGAGTAGCACTCATCAGAAAAGTCCCCGGCGCGATCCAGATCATCGGAATCGCCGGCTGAGCCACCACGAAATTTCGCCCGAGCGCGGGGCTCCTCGTTCCGCCTTCCGTCGCGTCAGCGTTGGCCTTGTCCGCGGCAAGTCCCGCCACCACTCCGAAGGCGAGCCAGAGAACAACCAGTGAAAAAGGGCGCGGCACGCCCACGTGCATGGGCGGAAAATACGGCGCACGCAACGGGGACTGGGCAAAAAGGAACGAATCCTCTGTCTTGTCCTTCCCGCCGAGAAATCCGGCGGAAAAAAAGTCGCTACTCCCAGCGCCCCACAAATAATCTTGTCGAGCCCATGTCTCTTCCTCGCGCCGAACTCCG
>JANPIT010000309.1:0-4735 GCA_031425115.1 Opitutaceae bacterium
GGGCGCGCGTTCGCTTTTTCCTCCCTCGTCGAGGCTGCGTTGCAACACCGCCACGAGATCAATGACGTTGGTGGCCGGGGCCGCCGATTTCTTTGCGCTTCCGGGTATTTCCTTACCTCCCGCGGCAACTTTTTTGTCGATAAGTTTCATCACGGCGTCGGAGTATTCGTCTGTATAGCGCTCCGGCTCCCACGCGGCGCTCATCTGCTCGACGAGTGTCTTTGCCATTTCTTTTTCGCGCGCACCGAACTTGCCCTCCGGAGCCTTCACGCCCGCGATCGGGGCGATCTCCGAGGCGAAATGCATGAGCTCGAGGACCAGCAGGCCTTCGTTGGCTTTTAGGGCCGCCAAATGCTGGCGACCGCGCATCGCGACTTTCGCGATGCCAACCTTGCCCGTGTCGGCCAGCACTTCGCGCAACAGGCCATACGCGGTGCCTCCGCCTTTCAGCGGCTCCAGGTAATACGGCTTGTCGAAGAAGATCGGGTTGATCTTCGCAAGGTCCACGAACTCCTGAATCGCGATCGAATCGACCGATTCCAACTCCACTTTGTCGAAGTCCTCGTCGTTAAAGATCACGAATTTCCCCTTCTCGTATTCGTAGCCCTTCACGATCTCGCCCCACGGCACTTCCTTATCGTCCACCTCGGCCACCCGCTTGTATTTGATTGGGCTGAGGTCGCCTTTGCGCAGCATGCGGAAAGAGATTTTCTCCGCGGCCGACGTCGCGGGCAGCACCTGCACCGGGATGGTCACCAAGCCAAAGCTGATCGAGCCCTTCCAGATCGGTCTCATAGTTGTTCACAGACCCAAGGGCACGAAAAAGGGAACGCGTTGTGAATAACTTCGGATCAACTTGTCGTGGGAGACGTCGGCGCAGCGCCCTCTCCCTGGCGATTGCGACTGTGCGCGCCCGCGACGTCTTCCGCCTTGCGACCCCTCGGAGCGCCTCGCATACACCCCCTTCCGACGATGAACATCCATCCGACCAAGGAAGTTTTCGCGAGCCTCGCGGCGCAGGGGAATGTCATTCCCGTCTACGCGGACCTCATGGCGGATTTCGAGACACCCGTCTCCGCTTACGCAAAACTCAAGGACGCCGGCCCGTCCTTTCTCCTCGAATCCGTCGAAGGCGGGGAAACCCTGTCGCGTTACAGCTTCATCGGATGCCGTCCGCGCAAAATCTTCGTCTGCGGTGCAAAGACGACGGAAGTCCGGGTGCCCGGCCAGCCCACGCAGACACTGCCGACGCCTCCTGATCCCCTGACGCTGATCGAGGAAGAGATGCGCGGCTACGTGCCCGTCGTCTTGCCGGGACTCCCGCGCTTCACGGGCGGCGCGGTGGGCTTTATCGGCTACGAATACGTCACACGCATCGAGCCCTCGGTGCCCGCCGTGGCCAAGGATGAGTTGGGACTGCCCCTGCTCTACTTCATGCTGGCGGATTCGCTGCTGATCTTCGACCGCGCGAAGCAAACCCTTCGCCTCTGCGTCAACGCCCACGTCCGCGGCGATCCGGCTACGGCCTACGAATCAGCCGTTGCCGAGCTCCGCGAACTCTACGCCCTGCTTCGGCATCCGCGCGCGCTGGCTCCCGCGCCGCTGGTCGACACGCCTAAGCTCACGGTGCCCCCCGGCAATTTTTCGCAAGCGTCGTTCGAGCAGGTCGTGGTGGATGGCAAAGAGTTCATCCGCTCGGGCGACATCATTCAGTTTGTGCCGTCGCAGCGATTCACCCGGCCCTTCGCCAAATCCCCCCTCGACCTGTATCGCGCCCTGCGGACGGTGAACCCCTCGCCTTACATGTTCATTCTGGAGGCAGGCGATTTCTCCATCGTCGGCGCCTCCCCGGAAGTTCACGTGCGCCTCACGGATGGACTCGTCGAGATCCGACCGATCGCCGGCACGCGCAAGCGCGGCGTCACGCCGGCGGAGGACGCGGCGCTGGAAAAAGAGTTATTGGCGGACGAGAAAGAGCGCGCGGAGCACCTCATGTTGGTCGACCTCGCACGTAATGACATCGGACGCGTCTGCCGTTTCGGCAGCGTAAAGGTTCCCGAGATGATGGTGGTGGAGCGCTATTCGCATGTGATGCACATCGTCTCCCAGGTGGAGGGTCAGATCGCGCCAGACAAGTCGGCCTACGATCTGATGCGGGCGACCTTCCCCGCGGGCACGGTGAGCGGCGCGCCCAAGATTCGCGCGATGCAAATCATCGCCCAATACGAGCCCACCCAGCGCGGATTCTACGCCGGCGCGCTCGGATATGTGGGCTACGACGGCAACATGGACACGTGCATCATGCTGCGCACCGCGTTGCTGAAGGACGGCCAGATTCACATCCAGGCCGGTGCCGGCGTAGTCGCTGATTCCGTGCCCACTTCTGAATATCAGGAGACCATCAGCAAGGCGTCCGCGCTCTTGAAGGCAGTGGCGATGGCGGAGCAGTTCTAGACCCCGTTTCCGGCGCGCGGGCACCCTTTGCGCGTAGTGCGGTCAACTGATGTGACGGGATAGTTACCGTTCTGGCGTCGTTGAGACGCCCGATTGCGCCATAATTGCCCGGCAAAACCGCCGGCGTGCGCATCCTTTCCTCGTAGCGGCACGTATCCATAGGTGGAACGAATTCCGCTCCAGGTAGGGAACAACCTACCACCTCATTCCTCTAAATTCGCACGAGGTTCCTACTATGCCTTCTAAAGCTAAGTCGCTCCGCAACTCAAACTCCACCGACGATAGAGCCGGCACGGAGACCCCGACCGCAACTCTCAGCGCGGCTCCGTTGGACAGCCCGCCGTCGTTTTTGGAGAAACATGAGCCCGCTGCGGCGGAGGCTCCTATCGCTCATGGCGAACGCAGCAATCTGCAGCTGTATCTTCAAGAGATCGGCAAGACCGCGCTCCTGACGATCGCAGAGGAAGTCACCCTGGCCCGGCGCATTCGTCGCGGCGACAAGGCCGCCCGCGATCACATGATTTCGGCCAATCTCCGATTGGTCGTAAAAATCGCGATGGACTATAAAGACTTCGGTCTCCCGCTCCTCGACCTCATCAGCGAGGGTAATATCGGGCTGATCAAAGCCGTCGAGCGCTTCGACCCCCGCAAGGGTGGTAAGCTCTCCACGTATGCGGCATGGTGGATCAAGCAGTCCATCAAGCGTGCGCTCGCCAACCAGTCCAAGACCATCCGCCTGCCGGTCCATTTGGTGGACAAGATTTCCAAAATGCGTCGCATGGCGATGCAGTTGACGGAGCAGCTCGGCCGCGAGCCGACCGACGAAGAGTTGGCGGTCGAACTGCAGATCCCGACCTCCAAGGTCGCCCACCTCAAGTCGGTGAGCGTGCGTCCGGCCTCGCTGGATGCGCCCATCGGCGAAGAAGGCGACTCTGCCACGTTTGGCGAAATCGTCGGCGACGACAACGCCGTCAGCCCCTTCGAGGGGCTGCGCGAGAAAAACCTGAACGCCGATCTGACCGCGATGGTCAACTCGCTCGATAAGCGCGAAGCCGAGATCATCAAGCTGCGCTTCGGCCTGGAGGGGCGCGATGAACTCACGCTGGAAGAGGTCGGCAAGAAATTCCACGTCACCCGCGAACGCATCCGTCAGCTCGAGTATCTCGCGCTGACCAAAATGCGAAAAGCGATGGCGAAGAACGAGGCCGTCCGCACGGTAGACGAGATCGATCAGGAGAAACGCCAGCGCGAGCGCATGGCCGTGATCCGCGAGTTCGTCGAGAGCAAGACCAAGAAACAGGGTAAGGTGGGCCGGAACTAACTTTTCCACCCATCGCCAGAGCCAGATTCGGTTTGAAAGACCGGCCGCAAGGCCGGTCTTTTTGCTTCCCGCTTATCGCGGGTAGATGACGCGCCGCTCCGCGGTCTCCTCGTAGAAAATTTCGAGGGGGACGTCTACGCCCGCATCGGTGTCGACCAGCCACCGGTGCGGACGTTTTACCAGGCGCAGCTTGAAGGGGACTTTCCCCAACGGCACCAGATAAGTGACCGACTTGGCCACCTTGTCGTCAGCGGGAAGACTCGTTCGGATAACCGGCAGCAGCGCGAGCATCTCGCCGTAAACGGCCATATCGGTATGCGGCGCGGGTTTTGTCCGACCGAATCGCACCTTCTTTGGATCGGTGGCTAACTCCTTCAAGTCCTCAAGATCGTGCTCCAACGCCGCATAGATGAAGCGGAGGATCGTTTGTCGGTGCTGAAAGTAGGATTGGTCGAGCATGAAGCGGGCATCCAACTTCCCTTCTCGAACCTCGACGATACACAAGCCGCCATCCACGAGCTCCCAGATGATCTCGTTTTTCCCCGGGGACAGTTTCAGCTCCGCGATCTCCGCGAGCCCTCGGTCATTCTTCGGTCCGGCCAACATCCAGAGATCCGGATTCGGCCAACACACCGCATCCACCGCCACGTCTTTGGCGCCGTAAACGTAGCGCAGAAATTCCGTCGCGGGATGCGTCGCGGACAAGCAGGGGCTCGCGAGGAGCAGCCCAACGAATGCGTGCGCAAGAAGAGGGTTCGTTTTCGCCATAGCGACAACGCGTCGTGACCGCACACCCGATGCAAGCGCGCTGAATACCCGAATTTAGGTATAAAAAAAGCCGCCCGATTGCTCGGGCGGCTTTGAGAGTAGCTGCAGCATCTCGCCGCAGGGTCGAAGGATTACTCCTTCTTCGCGGCCTCGTCGAGAATGTCGCCGAGGTTCATCATGTCGTTGCCGGCG
>JANPIT010000310.1:0-8247 GCA_031425115.1 Opitutaceae bacterium
GCGCGTTGCTGGCGAGTGGAGAATTTTCCGACGTGGCGGTGATCGGTGTGCCGGATCCCGAATGGGGTGAGGCGGTGGTGGCGTGCTACCCGGCCGCGGGTGCAGGCGCGAGGTCGCCCAACATCTCTCGTGCCGCACGCGAGCTCGCGGGCTTTCAGCGCCCAAAACACTTCGTGGCGCTCGCACCGTGGCTGCGCACGCAAAACGGGAAAATCGACCGCGTCGCGCTGCGCGCAGCCGCGGCAGAGGCGCTCCGCCGACTGTAACCTATTAGGTGACAGTGTGGGCGCACTCACTGGTGCGAAGCTCCTGCAAGTGTCACCTAATAGGTTACAGTCTGGCCTGGTGGGGCGGGAGTGGCGCAGCGAGAGTGGGTGGACTTTTTTCGTGTTATTACGGCGTTTCGTGGTTTGTTCGGGCGATGACGAAAAACGAAATCGCCGACGTGCTTTCTCAGATCGCGACGCTGCTGGAGCTCAAGGGCGAGAACCCGTTTAAAGTGCGCGCTTACCAGACGGGCGCGCGGGCGCTCGAAGCGATCGAGGAAGGCGAGCTCGCGGCGTTGATCGCGAAGGATGAACTGCAGAGCGTGAAAGGAATTGGCGAGGCGCTGGGGCAGAAGATCACCGAGCTGCGTCAGACGGGGCGTTTGGAGTTTTTTGAAAAGCTGCGCGGATCCGTAGAGCCGGGGCTGGTCGAGATGCTACAAATTCCCGGACTGGGTCCAAAAAAGATTCGCGCGCTCCGCGACAAACTCGCGATTACGGACATCGCGGGACTGACGCTGGCCTGCACCGACGGACGGGTCGCGGAGCTGGACGGTTTTGGCGCAAAGACGCAGGAGAAAATTCTGGCGGGCATCAAGAACCGCGAGGCTTACGGCAAGCGTCACTTGTGGTGGGATGCGGCGGAGGTCTCCGAGCCGATTGTGGCCGGATTACGGGCGCTGCCGCAAGTGCGCCGGGCTGAGGCGGCGGGCAGCTTGCGGCGCGGGGTGGAGACGGTGGGCGACATTGATTTCATCGTCGCCGCAACAGATGTGGGCCCGGTGGTCGACTGGTTTACGGCGCTGCCCGGAGTGAAAGAGGTCACCGCGAAGGGAGAAACGAAGGCGAGCGTGCGCTTTGAGAGTGGGCTACAGGCGGATTTGCGCATCGTGCCGGAAGAACAATTCGCTTTCGCGCTGCATCATTTCACCGGTTCGAAAGATCACAATGTGCAGATGCGGCAGCGCGCGTTGGCGCGGGGTTTGAGCTTGAGCGAGTGGGGCTTGGTGCCTGCGGAAGGCGAGGGGACGGCGAAGGAAAAGGCCATGGCGGATAGCCAGGAGGCACGCGGGCAGCATACGGGTATCAAGACCGAAGCGGAATTATTTGCGGCGTTGGAATTGCGTTTCATTCCACCCGAGTTGCGCGAAGGGATGGGCGAGATCGAATGGGCGGAGCGGGCTGAACTCCCGCGGTTGATTGAGCTCGGGGACCTTCGCGGAGCGTTTCACAATCACACGACGGCGTCGGATGGCGGCAATACGCTCGCGGAAATGGCCGCGGCAGCGGACGCGCTGGGCTGGGAGTATCTCGGAATCGCGGACCACTCGAAATCCAGTTTTCAGGCGAATGGACTCAGCGAGGATCGGTTGCTCAAGCAGGTTGCCGAAATCCGGGCGCTCAATGCGTCGAAGCGATTCAAGGTGCATGTGTTTGCTGGCGTGGAGTGTGACATTCTCGCGGATGGGCGTTTGGACTTCGACGATAGCGTGCTGCGCCAATTGGACTACGTCGTGGCGTCGGTGCATAACGCGTTTGCGCAGGATGAGGCGACGATGACAGCGCGGATCGTGAAGGCGTTGGAGCATCCATGCACCACGATGCTCGGGCATGTGACGGGGCGGTTATTGTTACGCCGTGAAGGTTACAAAGTGGACGTGACGCGCGCGGTCGACGCGGCGATCGCGAATGGTGTGATCGTGGAAATCAACGCGAGTCCGTGGCGCCTGGACATGGATTGGCGGCATTGGAGGAAAGCGGCGGAGCGTGGGCTGTTGACCGCAATCAATCCCGATGCGCACGACACCGCAGGTTTGCAGCATGTGCGAGCCGGCGTGAACGTTGCACGCAAGGGCGGCTTGACCCGCGAACAAGTGCTAACGGCGTGGCCGCTGGCGGCGGTGCAGGCACATCTTCAGGCGCGGTTTGTATCACGGTGAGTGGGACGATGGGTGTCGCACTGGGAGAATCTCCTATGGCCGCGTCGACCTTTGACAGCGTTTTCTCAACCTAAGAGTCTATCCGGCTTGATATCGGGGGCGGCAATTTTCCAACATTCGGAACAACTCCTGGTTCGCACGCTCCCATTCTCCCTTTCTTTTTATATTATGATTCCTCATCGGCTCCGTTCTCTTTTTTGCGCCGCAGTTGTTTTGGTCACGGGCACCAGCGCAGAGCTGGCCGCTGAGGACTACGCGGTCACCACGTTCGCTGGTGCCGCCAATGTAATCACGGGCGCCGACGGCACGCCGGGATCGTTCAACAACCCGTATGGCGTGGCGATCGATGCGGCCAAGAATATCTACGTTACGGATACGTTGAACAACACGATCCGGAAGATCACTCCGGCGCGCGTGGTTTCAACCATTGCGGGCACGGCAGGACAATTTGGGACCGCAGACGGCACCGGGGCGGCGGCGCGGTTCAACTTCCCGATCGGCCTGGCGGTTGATGGGAGTGGGAATGTTTACGTGGCGGACGCGAAGAATTTCACGATTCGGAAAATCACGCCAGCGGGCGTCGTATCGACATTCGCGGGAGCCCCCTTCCAAGTGGGAGCCACTGATGGCCCCGGCAGCGCCGCGCGTTTTTTTCTGCCGTGTGGTGTGGCGGTGGACAGCGCGGGGAACGTTTATGTGGCAGACAGCGGAAACCAAGTAATCCGGAAAATCACACCTGAAGGTGTCGTTTCGACGTTGGCTGGCAGCGCGGGTCAGTCGGGTTTTACCAATGGCACGGGCGCCACCGCGCGGTTCTCCACCCCATTTGGCGTCGTGGTTGATAGCAGTGGGAACGTTTATGTAGCGGACAGCGGTAATCACGCGATCCGCAAGATTACCGCGGCGGGCGCCGTCACGACGGTCGCGGGAAGCAGCACTGGGCAAGGCGGAGCCGCGGATGGCGCAGGGGTGGCGGCGCGTTTCAACCAACCGCGGGGCGTCGCCGCGGATTCGGCCGGAAATCTTTTTGTGTCAGACTATGGTAACAGCACGGTCCGCCACATCACGCCAGGCGGCGTCGTTTCCACGCTCGCCGGCTCGGCGGGCATCGTTGGAGAGGTCAATAGCGTGGGGGCGGCCGCGCGATTTTATGAACCAATCGGTGTAGCGGTTGATGGCACCACGTTCTACGTGGCAGACACCTCCAATAATTCAATTCGCCGTGGTCAACCGGCCAGCACCGCCCCGTTGCCAGTGATTGCACTGCAGCCCTTCGACCAGGATGTCAGTGTTGGGCAGTCGGTCACATTCAGCGTCACCGTCACGGGTAGCAGTCTGACCTACCAATGGTTGCGCAACAGCATCCCGATCGCGGGAGCGACAAATTCGAACTACACAATTTCTTCCGCCCAGCTCTCCGATAGTGCTTCGTATTCGGTGCGGGTTTCAGGCATCGGAGGCTCAGTGGATAGTGGGCAGGGCAATCTTACAGTTACGCCCGTCGGCACCGGTCCAATCATCATCACGACGCGGCCATTGAGCCAGAACGTCGCTCCCGGTCAGAGCGCAAGCTTTACCATCGCAGCGACCGGGTCCGGCCTTTCCTACCAGTGGTTGAAAAACGGCGGGACGATTGCGGGGGCCACAGCGCCGTCCTACACGATTCCTTCTGTGCAGGCTGGTGACGCGGCCGATTATACGGTGCGCGTTACCTCCGGCACCACGACAGAAACGGCGGTCGCAAAACTCACGGTCGGCGGCGTCGCCGGCTCCGGGGTAACCATCAACACCCAGCCGGTGAGCCAAAGCGTCAACGCGGGCCAGCCCGTCACCTTTTCCGTCAGCGCGGCGGGATCGGCGTCGATATCCTATCAGTGGCTCAAGAACGATAGCCCGATCGCAGGCGCCACGAACGCAACCTACACGATCGCAACCACGCAGGCTGGCGACGTGGGGAGCTACGCGGCGCGGGTCAGCGCCGGCGGCCAGAATGTCGTCAGCACAGCGGCTTCGCTCACCGTGGTTCCGGTCACTCCCGTGGGCCCGACCGCGCGGCTTTCGAATCTTTCCGTGCGCACGGCGATGGCGGCGGGCCAGACTTTGATCGTAGGCGTCGTGGTGGACGGCGGCGCGCGCGACGTCCTCGTCCGCGCGGCGGGCCCGGCCCTCGCCGCGTTCGGGCTCAGCGGCGCGATGGCGGACCCACGCCTCGAATTGTATTCCGGCGCGACGCTCACCTTTTCCAATGAGGACTGGCCGGCTAATCTCGCTGGCACATTTGCGAGCGTCGGCGCATTTGCCTTCCCGGCGGGTTCGAAAGACGCAGGCTTCGTGCAGAGCATCGAGGGCGGGCGTTCGATCCAGGCGCGTGGGACTGGCGCTGGCGTCGTGCTCGTCGAGGCCTACGATCTCGGCACGGGCAACTCGCCGCGTCTGATCAATGTCTCCGCCCGCAACCGCGTGGGCACAGGCGACGATATATTGATCGCCGGCTTCAACGTCGCCGGCACGGGCACCAAGCGTCTGCTAATTCGCGCCGTGGGTCCCAAGCTGACTGTGTTTGGGGTGACCGGCATCCTCGCCGATCCGAAACTCGAACTCTTCAGCTCCGCCGCGGCAAAACTATCGGAGAACGACAACTGGGACTCCTCCCTTGCCCCGACGTTTTCGGCGGTTGGGGCGTTTTCCCTTGATGTCGGTAGTCGGGACGCGGCCCTGCTCACGACGCTCGCACCCGGCAGCTACACGGTGCAGGTCAGTGGTGTGGGCGGCGGCACGGGCGAAGCGTTGATCGAGATTTACGAGGTGCCGTAGTCGGAGTTTTTAAGGCCACGCGGACAGGACGGGGAGTGAGGCGCGATTAGCGTGCTCATCGCTTCTAGGTTGTAGTCTTGAAGTGAACGCGTTCACGGTTTCGCCTCATTCGATGAAAGTTCACCTCTTGCATTGCCTCCTCCTCGGTTCCTTCCTCTCCGCCGGCGCCTATGCGCAAGCGCCGGCACCGAAGATCGAGTTCCCCGCGTCCAGTCCAGCTGCCACCGTCAAGCAGCGCGTCGGACTCACGGACATCGAAGTCACCTATTTCCGGCCGGGCGTGAAGGGACGGAAAATATTCGGCGGACTCGAGCCATACGGCGCGGTGTGGCGCACGGGCGCGAACAATCCGACGAAGGTCACGTTCAGCACCGCCATTAAATTTGGCGGCACCTCTGTTCCGGCTGGAACTTATGGTCTGTTCTCCATCCCTGGTGAGAAGGAGTGGACGTTGATCCTGAACAAAATTGAGGCCAAAGACTGGGGCGCTTATAATTACAAGCCGGCGACGGATGTCGCTCGCGTGATGGCAAAGCCCACCTCGTTGGCGCAAACCGTCGAAACCTTCACGATCGATTTCGCGGACGTGCGCACCGAGTCGGCGCAACTCACCATCGCGTGGGAAAAGACGCGCGTTGCGGTGAAGCTCGAAGTCGATGTCGTCGCCCAACTCAAGCCGCAGATCGAGGCGATGATGGCCAGCACCGCAGAGAAGAAGCCTTATTTTCAGTCGGCGATGTTCTACTTCGAAAACGGCGGCGACTTGAAGCAGGCGCTGCAGTGGATGGAGGCCGGGCTCAAGGAACAGCCGGCGGCGTTCTACATGGTTTATCGAAAGGGTCTCATCCTTGCCAAAATGGGTGACAAGGCCGGTGCCCTGGCCGCCGCTCGCGCCTCACGTGAGGCCGCGGCGAAGGACGATCGCCCCGGTATTCGTGATGAATACGTCCGTTTGAACGACGCGCTGATCGCCAGTCTCAAATAAATCCTGCGACGGCAGCAGCGCAGTGGGTTTACCGCGCAACTCCCGCGTCGAGTAGACGTCTGGCCCGCTTGAGACCTTGCCCAATCCGTTCAACCGTGGCTTCAGTCTTGGCTATCATCGTCTCACGGTCTGCCCACAAGAATCCCCATCATCCATGAATCAACTTCCTCGCTCGGTGCGCCGCGGTGGTTGGGTGGCGCAGTTTTCCTCATCGCCGGTCGCCTTCTACGTTAGGAATTAAGTCCTGATGCACGCCCGCCGCTTCGTTTTCCATCGTCTGCTGCGGTCCGCAACGGCAAAGCTCATCGGCACGCCCGAGAATCGGGCCGCGTTTACGGTCGACTACGTGTCCGAAGTAGGGGGCCAGTCGCTGACGATTGTGGACGAGCTCGTGCCCCTCGGTCTCTTGATCGCGCGGCACAGTAAAGGATACTACGGCTACACGGGCCTCGCCTTTTTCCGGCAGCTTCCTGCGGGCGTGCCGGGCGCGTATCGGCTGTTTGCAAACTTGGTTTCGCTGGGGAAATGAGTTCACCATCGCCTTCCGACGGCGGCCGAGTGCCCGCCACCCGCGGGAGTGAGGGCGCGCCGGCCGTCGGTGAAGGCGCCCGCCCGCTCTCTGACGGCGAAGCTCCCGAAGTGCCGCTCTTCCGCACCTGGCGTGGCGTGTATTGGTTCGTCCTCGGCAGTTTTCTCGCGATGGTCCTCGCGCTGACGGTGTTCACCCATTTCTACGCATGAACGGCCTCGATTGGTGCGTGTTGCTCGGGACCATGATCGGGATCGCGGTGTATGGAACCTGGCACACGCGGCACACCGACAACCTCAATACCTACCTGAAGGGGAACAGCACGACGAAGTGGGGCACGATCGGGATTTCGGTCATGGCCACGCAGGCGAGCACGATCACGTATCTCTCGCTCCCCGGGCTGGCGTATGAGAACGGCATCGCGTTCATCCAAAATTATTTTGGCCTGCCCCTCGCCCTGATCGTGGTGTGCGCGGTGTTTCTGCCGATCTATCGCAGGCTCGGCGTCTACACCGCGTATGAGTATCTCGGTAAACGCTTCGACCAGAAAACGCGGCTGCTCGGCGCCGCGCTCTTCCTGCTGCAGCGCGGTATCCAGGCCGGCATCACAATTTACGCGCCGGCCATCATCCTCGCGACCGTGCTGGGCTGGCGGCTGGATCTGACCATCATTTTCACGGGGTTGCTGGCCATCGTCTACACGGTGACGGGCGGGAGTGCCGCAGTAAACCTCACGCAGCGCTGGCAAGTCGCAGTGATTTTCGGCGGCATGATTACCGCTTTCCTTGTTCTGCTCGCAAAATTGCCGCCCGATTCCGCTTACATCGCGGGTGCGATGGGAAAATTGCATGCGGTCGACTACACGCCTGATCTGAAGCTGCGCTATACGTTTTGGAGCGGAGTCCTGGGTGGCTTCTTCCTCTCCCTTTCCTATTTCGGGACGGATCAATCCCAGGTGCAGCGCTACATCGGCGGGGCGGCGCTGCGTGAAGGCCGGCTTGGTCTGATGTTCAACGCGCTTTTCAAGATCCCGATGCAGTTCTTCATCGTGATGCTGGGCGCGCTGCTTTTCGTCTTCTATCAATTCCAGCCCGATACGCCGCTCCTTTTCAATCAGACGGAATGGCGCCGCCAGGTGCAGGGCCCGCAAGGCGAAACGTTTCGCGCGCTCGACGAGAAACACCGCGAACTCCATCTCGACAAGCAGGCAAAAATTCGAGCGTGGGTGACGGCGCGCGACGGCGGCGATGAGGCGACCGAAATCGCGGCCCGCACCGCGTTGGTGCAGGCCAAGAAGGCGTCCGACGCCGTGCGGAAAGAGGCGCGGACCACGTTGGAGAAGGCCTCGCCCGAGGCAAAGAAGACGCGCGATTCCGATTACGTTTTCATCACCTTTATTCTGACGCAACTGCCCCACGGCGCGATCGGTCTGCTCATCGCAGTGATGTTTGCTTCGGCGCTTTCATCGAAGGCGGGAGAGCTAAACGCACTGGGCACTACAAGCACCATCGACCTCTGGCGCGCGTTTCGTCCGCTCGCGGCGGAAGACGAGGCGCGCAATGTGCGTAACGCAAAATGGTTCACCGCGCTCTGGGGGCTATTCGCCATCTGCTTCGCGCTCTTTGTGAGCTTCGCAGAAAACCTGATCGAGGCGCTTAACACCGTCGCATCGATTTTCTATCCGGCACTCCTCGGCGTGTTCGTCGTGGCTTT
>JANPIT010000311.1:0-7869 GCA_031425115.1 Opitutaceae bacterium
GCGTAGGCATAGTAGGTCTGCTCCGCGGCCGTCGGCAGCAGGATGAAATACAGCGCCCCGCCACCGATCAGCAGCCGCTCGATGGCTCCCAGCCGACGCAGCCCGGCCGTGAGAAACACCAACCCCGCGCCACAGCAGACCATCGCTCCGAGAATGAACGCAGGTTTCGCGTAGAAGCCGGCGCGCAGGAAACGGCTCAGGTCACCGAGAAAAAAATCCCGGTTGTCGACTGCGAGGTAGGCGGGATCCATCAGGCGACCGCGGTAAACGTTCCAAGCGACGAAAGGAACGATCAGCATCACGAGGGTTGTCAGCGATTCCGACCACGTGGGGCGGCGCCAGCCTCCATCGCGGTGCAGCACGGCGGCGACGATCAGGGGAACGAAGGGCACCACCAGCGTGAACTTCGCGAGCCCGGCGGTAAGCAACGCGACGAGAAACGCCAGCCAGCGCGCGAGGCTGGTGTTTTCGCGCCAGCGCGTGAGCAGGAGGAGACTCAGCAACGTGAGCGTCAACGCGAGCGCGTCGGGCTGAAGCGAGCTCGTGAGCAACAGCACGATCGGGCAACTCGCGTAGAGCAGGGCCGCGCGGAGGGCGAGGGCGTCGCCGTGGGATCTGCGGACGAGGCGTTGCAGGAGCGCGAGGCCCGCGAGCGAGGCGAGGAGGCTCACGAGCTTGCCCCAAAAATATGCCGGGCCGAAGACCGCGAAGAGCGCGCCGACGATTCCCTGGTAGAGCGGGAATTCGTAGACGACGCGAAACGGCACCGTCCCGTTGATATCGATGGTGAGCCCTTCCGGGGAGAAGCCGGCCGCGACGAAATTCACCGTCTGCGCAAACGTCTGCGTTTGCCGCAGGATCGTCGGCGAGATCGGCGGCGCGAGGAGGTCGGGGAGCGCGAGGGCGGTGAGCAGCAGGAAAGGCGCGAGCCGCCACGCGGTCGCGCGGATGCCGGGAACGTCACCGGCAGCGTCGGCGCCGGGCGCCCCGGCGCCATTTTCACGCAGCACGTGAAAATCGTCAGTAGGCATTTTTCCAGCGGACAAAGGTCAGGAGCAGGATCTGCACGTCCAGCCAGATGCTCCAGTTCTCGATGTAGTAGATGTCGTGCTGCACGCGCGCGGCGAGGTCGCTGTCGCCGCGCAGGCCATTGATCTGCGCCCAGCCGGTCATGCCGGGCTTGGCGAGGTGGCGGGGCAGGTAGTGCGGAATTTCGGCCGAGAGGCGATCGACATGAAAGGGACGCTCAGGGCGCGGGCCGACGAGGCTCATGTCGCCGCGCAGGACGTTCCAGAACTGCGGGAGCTCGTCTAGATTCCAGCGGCGCATGAACGCCCCGATCCGCAGCAGGCGCGGGTCGTCGCGCGCGGTGCTCTGGCGCGCGGCGTCGGTCGCGGCGGCGTCGGGCGCCATGCTGCGCAGCTTCCATACGGTGATGGGCGTGTGACCGGTGCCGACGCGCGTCTGCCGGAAAAATACAGGCCCGCGCGGCGACTCACGTTTAATCAGCAGGGCGAGCACTGCGATGACCGGCGCCGAAACGATCAGGCCCACGAGCGCGCCGGCGAGATCGAGGGCGCGCTTGAGCGCGCGGTTGAAGAGCCGCCGAATCGCGAGCTCCTCGACGCCGAGCACCGGCACGCGGCCGATCGTCTGGAGGTGGAGGCCGCTGAGGAAAATGTCGAAGGCGCCCGGCACGATTTTCCATTCGATGTAGGCCCGCTCGCAGGTTTCGACGATCTGCTGCACCTCGGCGCGGGGCAGGTCGAGCCGCGTGAGAATGAGCACGTCGAGCTCCTCGCGAGCGAGAATGGCTTCGAGGTCCGCCACCGGGCCGAGCGTGCGCTGCGCGCCAGAGGCAATGTCACCTAATAGGTGACATTTGAGATCGGCGCCGAAGGGCGCGGCGGTGTCGAGCGGGAGGGAGACGACGCCGACGAGGTGAAACGGATGGGCGGGATCGCGCGTGATTTCGGCGGCGAGCGCACGGCCATCGTCGTTCCAGCCGAGGAGCGCGGCGCGTCGCCGAAGTTGGGATACAAGCGGCGCACGGGTGATTGTTTGATAGGCCGCGGTGCGCCAGATCCAAAGCAGCACGACGACGCAGAGAAACGCGATCAGCACGAACAGCCGCGAGATCGGCGGCTCGAATTTCAGGACGAGCGAGATGCCGAGATACGTGACGAGCCAGAACGCGGCGCCCTTCAAGATGGCGTTGAGGCTTTGATAGCGGCGCAGCAGCAGGCGCGTATCGTAGAGGCCGAACTGCGCGAAGGCTCCGATGAGCAGCGCGACGCCGGTGAGTAGAAGTGGCAGGTAGAGGCCAAACGACGCGTTCGTGACATCGACGCCGAAGCGGGCGAGCGGCGAAGCGTAGCGCAGCCAGTAGCCGAGCGACAGGCCGGCGAACGTCACGAGCGTGTCGCCGGCGAGGAGCGTCAGCGGCACG
Source organism: Opitutaceae bacterium (assembly GCA_031425115.1). GTDB lineage: Bacteria > Verrucomicrobiota > Verrucomicrobiia > Opitutales > Opitutaceae > ER46. Next base: position 2,450 of record JANPIT010000311.1, read on the forward strand.
ATGGTCTCGCGGAGCGGATGGGCGGCGCGGGGCATGGCGGTTACCGGTGGAGGGCGGGGGAGGATTCCGGATGGGCCGGGGCAAAGGTGTCGAGCAACTCGAGCAGCAGCGGTGACGGCACCGCGCCCTTCGGCGGTAGCGCGCCAAGCGATGGGTCGATCGCGGCGGGCTCCCGGACGTCGAACAGATCGATCGGCGCGGGCAAGTCGAGGTTGCGCATCAGCACCGGGTAGCCGGTGCGTTCGCGGCGATAGTTGCGTTCCGGTCCGGCAGCGGGCGCGCGAGCCAGCAGATCGGGCGAAAACGAAACGGGAAGCGAGACCAGACCCTGGAGCCGCGCGCGCTGGCGGGTGAGCGCGGCAGCGGTGGCTTCGCGCAACTCCGCGACGGAGGGCTCGCGCCACCACGGCGAGACGAGGAATGCGGGGTCGTTGACGCATTCGAGGGCGAAGGCCTGCGCGGCCGCATCGCGGTTGCCTTGATTCAGCAACGCGAGCCCGAGGCCAAAATAAACGCCACCCTTGTCGGGCACGAGACGCGCGGCGGCGCGGAAATGGCGTTCCGCCGCCGTGGGCTCACGCGTGACGAGCAGCCAGCCGAGATTGAAGTGAGCGATCTCCTGATCGGGATTGAGCGCGAGCGAGGAGCGGAGCAGCGCGATCGCGCGATTGCCGCCGACGGGATCTCGCGCGAGCGCGAGGGCGCGGACGTTCAGCTCGGGCGCCGGATCGCGCCGGCCCCAGAATGCGATCAGCGCGATCGCCAGCAGGGTGCCGGCGCCCACGGCAAATCGCGCGGCGGGTTTTGGTTTTTCATCCCCGGGGAGACTGGCCGGCGCAAGCAGTGCCGCACCCGTGGCGAGCGCGGCGGCGAAGACCGGGATGTCGAGCTGCCAGTCGGTGAGAGCGAAGGCGCCGTAGCCGGCGAGCGTGAGGGCGGCGGTGGGGGCGCGTTGGCGGTTCTGAAATACAAGGAAACCGAATACAAGGAGACCGCCGACGCCGGCCGCGCCGAGCTCCGCCCAGGCGTGCACGGGAGTGGAGTGGAGCTGGAGGACGTTTTCTGCGCCGCCTGCCAGCCTGGCCCGATAGCGTGGATAGACGAGAGGCGTTGTGCCCGGACCCCAACCGAGCAAGGGCCGAGCCGCGCCCATGAAGGCGCCGGCGGAAAACATCGCGGAGCGCTGCGTCGTGCTGGCCGCGACGAGATGGCGATCCGCGCCGCCGGTGAAGGTCGCGCGAGTGCGCGGATTCGCCATGATGAAAACGAGCCCGACGACGGCGGCGGCGGCGGCGAGGAGCCCTTTTGCTTTCGCGGTGAGCGGTGCCAGGCCGAGCGTGGCCGCCGCCAGGGCGGCGAGGCCGATCAGGCCGCCGCGGCTCCCGCTGGAGAAAAGCATGGCGAGCGCGAGTGCGGCCGTCACCCCGGCGATGATCCGCCAACCGCCGCGGTGTCGCCAGATCCCGGATGCGGCGAGCGGCAGCATCAGCAATGCGAGTCCCGCGGTGTAGTTCGAATGGCCGAGGGGAAACGCGTTGCGCGCGGCGGTTGCGGCGCGGAGGCCCGCCCGAGCGACTACCTCGCCCCACAGCCCGAGGCTGACGATTCCAAGGGCGAGCCCCGCAAGCAGCGCGGCTTTCGCGAACACGGCGCCGCGCTGCGCCCTCCCGTCGGCTGAGGCGTGCAGCCAGTCGAACGCGACGAAAAACATCGCGAGGCCGCCCAGCAGCGGCGCGCTCCAGCGCAGGCTGAGTTCGCGATAGGGACTGGCCAGCGCCGACGCCAGCACGATGGCGGCAGTGGCGAGCGCGCCACCGAGCCAGCCGCGCGAAGGGAGGGCGAGCGGGCTCCGCGTATCAAACGCGCGCACGCTCAACGCAAGTGCCGGTAGCAGGAGGGCGGTCCAGAGTGCGAGCGTCCACGGCGTGGCCCACATGCGGGTGGCGCCGGGACTCGCGAGCGTGATGACCGCGAGGCAGCCGACGCCAGCAAGGGAGAGCGCGCGGGCGAGCGTCGTCATGGTTGACGCTGGCGGGAGGGCACTTGGGCAGGCGGCAGAGCGGACATGCGTGCGGGCGAAGCACACAACACGAGCGGAATTGCCGCAAGCTTGGCGCGCGCGGCGGCACGTTCCGGAGGCAGATTGGCGAGTTCTTGACGGTCGCGCGCGCCGACCGACAGGCTGGCCCGATGTCTCCGGAGAACCTGCCGCCGAAAAAGAAGCTGCCGATCGCGAAGCTCGCGCTCGGCGCGCTGGTCGTCGCGGCACTGGGCGCGTTGGTTTTGTATCTGATCGGCTGGCGGACGGCGTGGGATGAGACCAAGCGGCTTTTCGATGTGGCATTGGATGTAATCGCCGCGGCGGGGCCGGCGGTGTTTTTCGGAGCGATGGCGATACTGCCGGTTTTTGGCGCGCCGATGGGCCCCTTCGCGGTTATGGCGGGGCTCGTGTTTCGCGAACGACTCGGTCTACCGCTGGTGCTGGTGTTGGGAGTGACGGCGATGGCGATTAACATCTCGATCGCTTACTGGCTGGCGCGCCGCTGGCTGCGGCCCCCGCTCACGCGGCTGATGACGCATTGGGGCTATAGCCTGCCGCAAGTCGAGACGGGTGACGCCACGAAACTGATTCTGCTGTTGCGCGTGACGCCGGGCCCGCCGTTCTTCGTGCAGAATTATTTGCTCGGGCTGGCGGAGGTGCCGTTCGGGCGGTATCTCGTCCTCTCGTGCGCGACCCAGGGTTTGTTGCTGAGCGGGCTCGTGGTTTTCGGCGACGCGCTCAGCCAGGGCAAAGGCAAGATGGTCATGCTCGCGGTGGGCGCGGTGGTGGCCGTGCTGGTGGGCACGCACTTCCTGCGAAAGCATCTCGCGGGGAAGAAAAGCGCGTCGTGAAAACGGAGCCGCCAGATCTCTTCGGCGAATCGCCCGCGGGGGGCGGGGCGGGTCCGGAAGTGGAGTCGGTGTCGGAGTTCACTCGCCGCGTAAAGATTGTCCTGGAAACGGGGATACGGCCGACGTGGATTCGGGGCGAGGTGTCGAATCTGCGCGCGCAGGCGAGCGGGCACTTTTATTTTTCGCTGAAGGATGCCGGCGCGCAGTTGAGTGCGGTGCTGTTTCGCGGCGACGCGCTGCGGCAATCAGTAAAGCTGCGCGATGGCTTGCAGGTCGTCGTCTACGGCGAAGTGAGCGTCTATGAGGCACGGGGGCAGTATCAGTTGATCGTGCGGGTCGTGGTCGACGACGGCGTGGGCCGGTTGCAGCGCGAGTTCGAGGCGTTGAAGGCGCGGCTCGCGGCAGAGGGGCTTTTCGCGCCGGAGCGGAAGCAGGCGATCCCGACGATGCCGCTCACGGTGGGTTTCATCACATCGCCGACGGGTGCGGCGGTGCAGGATTTCTGTCGGATCCTCATCCGGCGCAAGTGGCGGGGTCGCGTCGTTATCCTCCCGGCGAAAGTGCAGGGGGAAGGAGCGGCGGGCGAGATGGCGACGATGTTGCGCCGGGCGGAGGAGCTGAAGATTTTCGACTTAATTGTTATTGGGCGCGGCGGTGGTAGCTTGGAAGATCTGTGGGCGTTCAACGAGGAGGTGCTCGTGCGGGCGGTGGCGACGTGTGCCTTGCCGGTGATTTCCGCGGTGGGCCATGAGATCGATTTTTCGCTCTGTGATTTTGCGGCGGACGTGCGCGCGGAGACTCCGAGTGCCGCGGCGGAGTTGATCACGAGTCATTTTGTGAGCGGGGTGGAACGCACGCAGGCGGCGGCAGAGGCAATTGTCGCACTCGCGGACGGGGGAATGCGAGAGGCCGCGGCCGAGCTGGATCACGCGCGCTCACGGCTCCGACTGCTGTCGCCCGATTCGCAGATCGAACAAGGCTTCCTGCGGGTCGATGACCTCGCGAATCGGCTCGGCGCCGCTCTGCGGCATTCTGTCCAGGAACGACGGCGCCAGTGGGTGGAGGTGCGGGTAGCGCTGGCGGAAAACTCGCCCGAGTGGCGGGTGCAAACGGAGTCACACCGGCTTTTGGCTCTCTGGAAACGGCTGCAGGCGGCAAGTCCTGCGTCCGTGTTGAATCGCGGCTTCGTGATCATGCGCGATGCGCAGGGGCGCCCGGTGATGCGACGCGCCGAAGTGCAGCCGGGCCAGGCGCTCACAGCGCAATTTAGCGACGGCACGGCGCCGGTGCGCGCTGAGTAGGAATTGTCCCGGGGGCGGGCCGCGGCGCGGTGGAGGGCGGTTTAAAATTGGGCTTGGCACGGCTTGGAGTCTAATAATTATGAGCAAGACCCTGCCCTGAGACCGGCGCTTCGTTGCCGGCAAACCCTGATTGAACATGACCCTCGTTTCCCACCACCTCCGTCGTGCCGTGTGCGCGGCATTCGCGTTGGCCGCCACCGGTGCGGCCGTCGCTCAAACCAACCCCTCGCCCGCGGCCAGCACGAGCGGGGACGTGATCAAGCTCTCTGAGTTCCAGGTGTCGACCTCGGCCGACAAAGGTTACCGCGCCGGCAATTCGGTGTCGGCGACGCGCATCGACACGCCGATCAAAGATCTGCCGTTCGCGATCAGCGCGTTCACGCAGCAATTCATCACGGATATCGGCGCGCGCGACCTCTTCGATGTCGTGCAATACGCGCCGGGTGTCACGAGCTCCGGCCGCGAATTCAACGCGGGCAACGCGGTCTATACCATTCGCGGTTTCGATCAGGCGCACAGCACAACGGTTTCGTGGGCGAGGGCTACGTCGACACGGCGAGCGTCGAGCGTGTCGAGGTGGTGAAAGGCCCGTCATCGTTGCTCTACGGCCAGGTCGCTCCCGGCGGCACGGTGAACTACATCACGAAGCGCCCCGGCGCTAAGGCATCGACCGTCGTGAATGGCCAGGTGGGCACGCATAATTTCTGGCGCGCGTCGCTCGACGTGAACCAGCCGATGGTCGGCAAGACGCTGCTCTTCCGGTTCAACGGCACGTTTGAGAACGGCCTCGAGTTCATTTCGCCGGGCAAACAAAGGACGACGGTGTTGGCCCCCGTCATCACGTGGCGCCTCAACGAGCGCGTTGCGCTCACGGTGGACTACCAGTGGTTCTCGCGCCGCGAGACGCCGCCGTCCGCGCACATCAAGCCCAACATCGAAGTCGTCGCGCTGCCGCCGGCCTCGGGCATCCTCAGCGCCACTGGCGTGTTGATCAACACCCTCGACAACAGCGACCCGGGCTTCCTCAGCGCGTATCCGTTTTCGCGGAAATTCAATTACGTCTCCAATAACGACCACCGCTTCTCCGACTACGAATCCATCAACTCCGAGCTGACGGCGAAACTGTCCGACACGTGGGGCGCGCGCGCGAACTTCAACTGGAACAAACGGCGCGTCGCGCAGAAGCTCACCGGCCTCGGCGCCGTGAGCATCACCGTGCCCCCGAGC
>JANPIT010000312.1:0-26832 GCA_031425115.1 Opitutaceae bacterium
GCTTTACATGGTGCCGTTTCGGGCGGCCGGCGGCGCGCAAGCGCGGCGTTTCGCGGTCATCCTTACCGACGTCACCAAGGAAAAACAGAGCACGGAAGCGCGGATCGAGAACGAGCGCACGTCGTCCATCCTGTTGCTCGCGGCCGGGGTCGCCCATGAGCTCGGTAATCCACTCAACTCCCTCACGATTCACCTGCAGCTCCTGGAGCGGAAGTTGAAGAAGCTGAAGGTATCCAAAGAAATCGATTCAATGGCGGAGTCGGTGCGCGTGTGTCGTGACGAGGTCACGCGGCTTGATGGCATCATCGCGAATTTCCTCGAGGCCATCCGACCGCGGCCGCCGGATCTGGCGGAGACGGATCTGACCGGCGTGCTGGCGGAGGTGCTGCGGTTCCAGCATCGCGAGCTGGCGGATCGTGGGATCGCGGTCGAGGCGGAGACGGCGCAAATCCCGCTGGTGCTCGCCGATCGTAATCAAATCAAACAGGTGTTTTTCAACCTCACGAAGAATGCGATGGAGGCGATGCGGCCGGGAGGAAAATTAAAGATCAAATCGCGCGCGGACGACGACTCGGTGCATCTCCTTTTTGCGGATACGGGAAGCGGCATCAAGCAGGAGGACCTCGTGCGCTTGTTCCAACCGTATCATACGACCAAGGCAGGTGGACATGGTCTCGGGCTCATGATTGCGCAGCGGATCATGCGGGATCACGGCGGCCAGTTGGGGCTGGAGAGCAAAGAGGGCACGGGCACCGTGGTGACGCTGCAATTCCCGCGCAAAGATCGTCGGGTGCGGATGCTGCACAGCTAGGCGGCTCGCGGGTGGCGCGGCGGCCCGCGCATTCCGTGCTCGGCTACGTGCAGAAAAAAGCCCCGAGCAGATGCTCGGGGCGAGATTCAGGCCGAGTTGAGCGTCGCTCAGTGCGGATGAATGTTCGACGAGTCGGAGGTGCTCGACGATCCGCTGCTCGAGCCGCCGGAAGAGGACGACGAAGAAGAGGATGATGACGAGGACGAGCTAAAGGAGCTGTCGGATGAGGTGTAAGACGGGGCCGGGGCGGAGTAAGAGGACGCGTAACTCGGGGCGGACTGAGTAGAGGGCTCTGACCGCTGGTAGCTGGATTCGGCGCGCGAATACGAACTGGTGCTGTAATCGCCGCTGGAACTCGAAGCGGAGCGAGAGCCCCAAGCGCTGGCGAATCCGCCGGACGAACTCGGGCCGCTGTCGCCGCGGCGACGGGCGCTCTGCGGATGGGTGGCAGGCGTTACGTTGTCGTAATTGCCGACGAAACGGCCAAACGCGGGCTGCACGCGGTTCGTATCAGGCGGGCAATACGCCGGATCGTGCCGGTGAGGGGGATGAGTGGGCTTCGTCGACGGAGGCGTCACCGGGTTCAGTGTGTGGGAGCTGTAACTGTAGCCGTCGTAGTAGGAGCTGCCGTAGCCATAATAGCCGTAACCGTATTGGTTGAACGCGCCCCAGCCGTGGTGGCCGAATGAGCCCGCAAAGCCATAGCTGGTGGGATAGCGTTTACCCATGTTACTTGGCGCACTGGCGTAATAGGGGTTACTGCGGAAACCGAGAATGGTCGCGCGCCCGCTGTTGTCGGGGTCGTTGGGATTCGGGGTGAAATTCACCCGCAGAATCGCTTCGGCGAGGGAGAGGTCGGTGACGATCACATAGCCCATGGCCCCAAATTGCCGCACGGCCTGCGCTTGGACCGCGGCGAACTGCGCAGGCGTCGGTTGCAGTGCGCCATCGACCGTGACGGCGAGAGCGATGGTGCGAGGCTGTCCACGATAAGCGGTCGTCGGCCGACGCGCGCTCGCACAGCCGCTTCCTAAAATACCAGCGGCGCAAGACAACAGGACGATAAGGGCAAATGAGCGCTTCATGGGGGACCTTGGTCGAGGGGTAATAACTTTTGGCAGCCGCCGTCACAAAAACCGAACAACTCATGCCTGAGCGGGAGTGCCGCCCAACGGTTGTCCTGCTTGACGATACGGAAGACGAAAGGTGACGCGCTGCAACCTTCGATTCTCGCCCCAAGCGCGAATCGCCTGCATCCCGGCGCCGACTACTTCTGCATCGTCTCGAATTCTTTGCGGAGCGCGGCGGCGATGATGTTTTTCACGATCACCACTTGCTGCTCTTTCTTGCCGCCGACGCGCAGTGCGAGCTTGAGCGGAATTTCGTCACTCGTGACGCCCAATTGTGAGACCATGGGCTCGAGCACGCCCTTTTCTCCGGCGGCGATGGTGAGCTTGGCAGGGCGGACGGCAAAGTTGCCGAGGTCGGAATTGACTTCGAGCACTTCCAGCTCGACGGGCTCGGTGCCCTTGTTTTCGAAAAGCACGCGAAGCGTCACGGGCGGCATCGGGCTGCCGGCGGCGCGCCGGGCGCGCGCCTGGCGAATGTAATCCTTCATCGCCTCCTTCTGGTCTTCCTCGGAATCGCCGTAGCCGCCAATGTTGTAGACCTCGGTGAATGCGCCCGCGTCGTCATTGCGCCGACGGCGGCCATCTTCGTAGACGTTGCCGTCTTCCGGTCGCGAGCCCGGACGGCCGCGGCCAGGGCGGACTCCGCGATCGAAACCGCGGCTGACGGTGGCGAGCGCGGCGACTTTGCCCTCCAGAAAAGTGGTTTCTCCGCGCATCGCCACGGGGCGTTCCACGGACTGTTTCGTAGCTTCTTCCATCATCAGGTCGCGCGGGCCGCTGTTGGAGTTGCAGCCGCTCGTCACGCAGACGGCGGCAATCAAAACAAGCACGGGGGCGAGAGTCGGAAAAAGCGCGGGAGACTTCATGGGAAAATCGTTCGACGCCAAGCCGACGCGAAGGTTGCGTCGAATGCAACAGCGGGCCCAAGTCTGCCGAATCTTTCTGGCCTTCGGAGCGTCTTGCGGCAGACACCAGATGCACTCCGCATGGAATCAACTTCACCGAATGCGCTGGCCGACCTCGTGCGGCGGGCTCAGCAGGGCGACGAGGTCGCTCAACGGGAGCTCATTATCAGCTACCAGCATCGGGTGGCGGGGTTCGTTTACGCCATGACTGGTCGAAGCGATTACGTCGAGGACCTGGCTCAACAGGTCTTTATCAAGATGATCCGCGCGCTGGATCGTTTGCAGGCGCCTGCGCAGTTCGAGTCATGGCTCTTCCGGCTCGCGCGCAACACGTGCATCGATCAGTTGCGTCGGCAGAAGCTGCGGCGGATTTTTCTGCCGTTTGGCGAAGAGCACGAAAACATTCCTGAACCCGCCGGGGCGGTGGACACCGAAGAGCTCGATGCGTTGCGGCATGCGCTCGCGCAGCTCCGTCCGCAGGATCGCGCGCTGCTCGCCCTCGTGCAAGAGGGGCGCAGCCACGCGGAGATTGCCGAAGTCCTTTCGACCAGTGTCGCCGCGGTGAAAGCTCGCCTCCATCGCGCGCGGGAACATCTTCGCGAGCATTACCAAGCTTAACATGAAACCTGACGATCACGCCTGGCGGGCGCTGCAAGACCACGCTGCTGCGCAGCTTCGCGGAGGCTTCGCCGACCGCGTCCTGCGGGTGGCGCATGGCCCTCGGGCCGAGGCCTGGCACCAGTTTCACGCGCAGGCCGCCCAGCAGCTTCGGCCGGGGTTTGCGGAGCGGGTGCTGCGCGCCGCCCGCACGGCGGCCGACATGCCGTCGCTCGCCAGCCAGTTTGCGCTGAGCGCCATCACCGCGGCCGTGTGCCTTGGCGCCGTTTTGTTTCTGCATAACCGCAACGCCGAGCAGGCCGATGCACGGAATCTGGCGGAGTGGCAGCAAATCGTCGCCGCGGTCGAGGACATCGATCCGATAGGCCTATGACGCAACGCGTCTTCGTCGCCATCCTGACGGTCGTGATCTTCCTCGCGGGCTACGGTGCGCGGGTCTGGACGGAGCCGCGTCAGACGGTGCCGCCCGCGCCCGCGGCGCTGGCTCAGGAATATGCGCGCGGACCATCTCCGGCGACCGACAAGAAAACCGACCGCCAGGTCGACCGTGCGAAGCTCGTGGCCGAGATTCAGAAAGTGCGTCCGCAGATCGAGGCGTTTTCGGCACAGGTCGACGAGATCAACGCCGAATTCGACCGTGGGTTCGCGCAGTTACTTACGACCGAACAGCGGGAAAAATTCTTTGCGAATAAGAAGAAATGGGCCGAGCGCGACGCCAAGAAGATCTCTGAACGCGCCCCGCTTTCCGACGAGGAGATCCAAAAGGCAAAGGACCGCCCCCTCACGTCAATTTACTGGCAGATTACCGTCACACCGATGCTCGAGAATCTGACGAAGGACTACAATCTCGACGCGACGCAGCAAGCGAATGCCCGCGCGCTGCTGGCGCTCCGCCGCAACAAGTTTATGGCGCTGTTCGATTCCACGGCGCACCCCAGTATCCGCATGAGCCGGCTCGTCCCCCTGATCGAGCGCGTGGCCGCGCCACCGAAATAAGCCGCTGCGTCGCAAGCGTTGCGACGGGAGGGCGGGCTTGACCGGCGCCAGACGCGCCACGATTCATACACGCATGGTGCCAAGCGTGCTCATCGTGGATGACGAGAAACACACGCGCGAGGGGCTGCAACAGGCTCTCGCGGAGAGCTACGACGTGACCGTTGCGGCCAACGCGGACGAGGCCTTCAACCTCCTCGACGCTCAGCCTTTAGACGTCGTCCTGACGGATCTCCGAATGCCGGGTAAATCCGGCCTCAAGGTGATCGACAAAGCGCTCGCGCTCCCGCACCGCCCCGCCGTGCTGATGATGACGGCCTACGGCAACATCGAGACCGCAGTCGAGGCGATGAAGCGCGGCGCGGTCGATTTCCTCACGAAGCCCGTCAATATAGAGCGGCTTGAAGTGTTGATGCAGCGTGCGCTGAAGACGAAGACGCTGGAAGTGCAGGTGGAGCAGCTCCACGAGCGCCTGGACGAGAAGTTCAAGATTCAGGGGATCATCGGCACGTCCGCGAAGCTGCAGGCGGTGATCGACAAGATGAAACTCGTCGCGGCCTCGCGTGCGACGATTCTGATCGAGGGTGAATCCGGCACCGGGAAAGAGTTGATCGCGCAGGCGATCCACCAAGCGAGCCCGCGTTCGCGCGGTGCGTTTGTCGCGGTCCATTGCGCGGCCCTCTCGGAAAATCTGCTGGAGAGCGAGTTGTTCGGCCACGAGCGCGGATCGTTCACCGGCGCGACCGAGCGGCGGATCGGGCGCTTCGAGTCGGCCGATGGCGGCACGTTGTTTCTCGATGAAATTGGTGAGATCTCGCAATCGACGCAGGTGAAGCTGCTGCGCTTCCTCGAAACCAAGGCGATCGAGCGCGTGGGTGGCTCGAAGCCGCTGGAACTCGATGTGCGGCTGGTCGCGGCGACGAATCGCACGCTCGAGCAGCTGGTGCGGGAGGGAAAGTTTCGCGAGGACCTCTTTTTCCGGCTCAACGTGGTGCGGCTCACGATGCCGCCGTTGCGCGAACGGCCCGAGGATATTCCGGTGCTGCTCGCGCATTTCATCCGCGTCTTCTCGGAAGAGAACGGCGTGCCGCCGCTTGTGGTGGAGTTGGGTGCGTTGCGGACGCTGCAAGTTTATCCGTGGCCGGGAAACATCCGTGAATTGCGGAATTTCTGCGAAAACGCGGTCGTGCTGCGTCGCGGCGGCAGTCTGACGGAATACGATCTCGAGCCGAAATTTCGCAACGCGGTCTTCACGCCCCATGCGGCGTCGGCCTCGGCCGGGAGTCAGGCAGCTTCGAGCGCGGTCCCCGCGAATGGAAACAACGCGGCGCCCAGTGGAGGATCGCTCTCCGTGGAGGAAAACGAGAAGCGGTTGCTGCGCGAGGCGCTGTTGAAGGCGCGGGGCAACCGGACGAGGGCGGCAGAGCTGATGGGCATCAGTCGCCGCACGCTGCACCGCAAAGTCGCGCAATGGCCGGAACTGGATGTGCTCGATAAATGAACCGGCTGAAATGGCGGAGCGAGGTGTCGGCCAGGGATCGGGTGAGCGCTTCGCGTGCGCCTCGACGGCGCGCGAAGGCTGACGCGCCGTTCCACTCCTAATGACTCGCCCGCGCAGCGCTCAGGAACTCATCCACTGGCTGGAAGTGGGTGCGGGCGCCCGTTGGGTGCGGCTCGGCGCCATGCTCGGCGGCATGCTGGCGCTATCGCTTTTGGTGGCGTGGAAGCAGTTTCGCGGACCGATCTCCGAGACAACGTTGGTGCAAGCGGACATGGGCCGGCAGCTCGCCCGCGGCGAGGGGTTTTCCACGCTGGTGAACTATCCGCAGACGGCGGCGGTCTTGAAGGCGCGGGGCGTGGCGTTCGATCCGTTGCGCGCGTATCCGGAACTTCACCATGCTCCCCTCTATCCATTGGTGATCGCGGGCGGACTGCGCTTGGTGCCGGAGGCGCGCCGCGATGCCATGTTTCGCTCGGCGCCGGTGCCGCCGGATGGCTACGGCGGGGATTATTTCCTGCTCGGGCTCAATCTCGCGCTCCTGTGGCTGACCACCTGGCTGACGTTTGATTTGGGCCGACGATTGTTCGAGCCGAGGGTCGGATGGCTGGCGGCGATCGGTCTATTGCTTTCGGTTTCCATTTGGGAAGCGGCCGTGGCGGTGAACGGCACGCCGCTGATGATGGTGCTCATGCTGGTCGCGTTTTCGTGCTGGCACCGGATCGAGGCCAGGGCTGAAGCGTCGGGTGAAGACGACGTCGCCCTCGGCTGGGTGGCGGGTTTGGGCGCGACGTGCGGGCTGTTGTTCCTGGCGGAGTATTCGAGTGGAGCGCTCGTGTTTGTAGCGATCGGATACGCGGTCGCGCGCTTCCGCGGCCGCGCCGCCTGGCTGGCGGGTGGGGGAGTGGCGCTGAGTTTCGCGCTGGTGGCCGCACCTTGGGTGATGCGCAACGTGGCTCTGACGGGTCACCCGGTGGCGCTCGCCGGACACAACGTGGCGCTGAAATTCGGTGACCCGACCGCGGAACCCGCGACGGTGCGTGGCACGCTTTCCGCCGAAGCGCCGCGGCTGGACCTGAAGAAACTAGGCAACAAGACCCTCACCTCGCTCCAGGAAAATCTGAAGACGCGCATCTGGTCCGGCGGCGCCATGTGGTTCGCGGCTTTTTTCGTCGCGGGGCTTCTGTATGCCTTTCGTTCCACCGTGGCCAATCGACTGCGTTGGGTGCTGGCCGCGTCGCTCGTCGTGCTCTTGTTCGCGCAGGCCGCGTTGAATTCGGGGGAAACCGAGCGGCATGTGGCGGTCTGGCTCGCGCCGCTCTTGATCGTCTTTGGTGCGGGATTTTTCTTCGTGCTCGTCGGAAGTAATGCCGTGCTGTCGCCGTGGCCGCGCGCGGTGGCGGGGGTGCTGTTGCTGGCGCAGGCCGTGCCGCTCGTGCACGACGTGCTCGAGCCGCGTCGGTTTCATTTTCACTACCCGCCCTATTTCCCGGCGCTCTTTCAAGCCATGCGGGAAGGGTTCGAGCAGCGGAGCGCTCCGGGCAAGTTCGGGCTGATGGCCGATGTGCCGGCGGGCCTGGCCTGGTATGGGCAGTCGCGCGCCTGGGCGCAGCCTCCGCGGTTGCGGGATTTTTATGCCGTGACGCTGGAACAGCCGATCGGCGTGCTGCTGTTGACGCCGCGCACGCTGGACCGACCCTTTTTCTCGGAGCTCAATGCGCGACGAATGATTCCAGGCGAACTGGGCGCGACCTCGAAACGGTTTGGCGAGTGGGGTGAGATCTACGCGGGACTGCTGACGGGCGCGTTGCCCCGGGAATTTCCTCTGCGCACGCCCGAGAAATGGTCGGAGAATCTCTACCTGCTGCTTAATCCGGCCCTACCACCGCCTCGGGGAAAATAATTGCCTCACGCGCCGCGCCCCCCGTAGCGTCCGCTCGCGTGTCCAGGCCACCGAAGTTTTCTTATCCTCGTTTTCTGTTCGTTTGCGGGCTCGCTGTGGCGACGTCCGTGCGCGCCGTCTATGCGCCGGTCCCCGACCAAGATCAGGGGAAGGACCTGCTGATCTCCGTGCGGGGCGGTATCTCTTACGATTCCAATCTTTTCGCGTCGGCCAATGGCTCGGTGGGGAGCACGATTCTGACGCTGGCGCCGCGGATATCCTATAATAAGTCAGTATCCGACCAGACTTTCGTGTCCGCGGGCTATGGGCTGACGCTTGACCGTTTCGAGAACCGGCCGGGTGACAAATTACTGGATAGTCACGACGTGAATCTCCGCTTCGCGCATGCGTTCTCGAAGACTACCACGCTCGACGTGAACGAGATGTTCATGATCTCGCGCAATCCCGAGTCGTTGCTCGCCGGCGTGCCGTTGAATCCCGACCAATCATTCGCGCGCAACCAGCTCGATGCCCGCATCACCACGCCGTTGAACGCGAAAGCCACCACGACGGTCAAGGCCCGCTCCGTTTACTTTGATTATCGCAACGCGGCCCTCGGCCGCAGTCTCGATCGGGTGGAGAATCTCTACGGGATCGCGGCCGATTACGCTTACCTGCCCGAGCTGAAATTGGTCGGTGAGTATCGGCACCAGGATGTATTCTACCGCAAGGAAGGGGAAATAAAGAACAAGGCCTCCGAGTATTTGATGGGTGGCACGGACTACGCCATCGCGCGGAAAGTTTCACTGAGTAGCCGGCTCGGCATCGAGTGGCGCAAGCGCTCCCAGGAGCGCGATGCCACCGCGCCGTTCGCCGAGATGTCCGCGAAATACAATTACACCGAGAAATCGTTCATGCTTTTCGGCCTGGGCTACAATCTCGAGGAGACGTCCGACACCGCGCGCTATAACGACACGAAGATCGGTCGCGCCTTCGTGAGCGTGCAGCACTCGCTCACCGCCCTCATCGTGGCGTCCGGTTCAGTGACCTACGAGCCCGGCACGCTGCAAGGCCGCCGCGGCATCGCGAATGTGAGCGAGAAGACGGTGCGCGCGGGTGCCGCATTGAGTTACTTGCCGAGCAAGAATTGGACGGTCTCCGCCAGCGTGGACGTCGATCAGACCTGGTCGCAGGAAGCGTCACGCGATCTCTTGCGCAAGCGCTCAGCGCTGAGCGTCACGTATACGTTCTGAGCGGATCGTCTGCCGCGCACCGCTCATGGCTGTTGTTCACGCCACCAAGGACCACGCGTCCCTCGCGGACTTTCTGCAAATCCTTCGCCTTCGGAAGGCGCTGATCGTGCTGATTCTCGCGCTGGTCGTAATCACGGCGCTGGCCGTCACGGCGTTTTTGCCCAAGTGGTATCTGGCCACGACAAAGGTGCGCGTGGAAAAACCCGAGGGCGAGGTGAAGCTCTTCCAGGCGCAGAACAGCAACAGCTACGACCCGTATTTCCTGCAGGATCAGTTCAAGATCATGCAGTCGGAAAAAATTCTTTATCCGGTGATCGAGCGACTCGGGCTCAACACGAAGCTCGCGCTCACGGCGTTTGGCGTGCCTGGACCGGTGCCGACGACCAATACCTATCGTTACCTTGTCGACAAGATGCTGCGGATCGAATCGCAACGCAGCTCGTCGCTGATCGAGATCAACGTTTTTGCCCAGGATCCCCAGCTCGCGGCCGATGTCGCCAACGAGATTGCCCGCACCTATTCGTCCGATCGGATCGCGCTCGCGACTTCCGATCAGAGCGAAGGGCTCGCGCACCTGCGCAAGGAGCTCGTCTCGCAGGAACAGATCGTCAGCCGCCAGCGCGACGCGGTGGAAAAGCTGCGGAAGGATCTCAACATCTCCGGCGTCGATCTCAACGCCCGCTATTCCGACATGGAGATTGAGACGCTGCGGCAGATGCAGAACACGCTGATCGCTCTGAGCGTCGACTCCATCGGCCGCAAGACGCGTTGGGAGCGCTTCAAGTCGATCGCGGTCGCCGATCGTATCAGCTTGGTGAATTCGGAGCTGATCCCGGACCAGAACATTCAGAATTTGCTGCAGGCCTACCTCCTCGCGGACCAGAAACTCACCCAGCTGCGGCCCCGCCTGGGCGAAGCGCACCCTGATCTCGTCTCCGCGGTCGATGCGCGGGCGAAGATCAAGGATCAGCTCGACGTCCAGCTTCGCGGCTACGAAAGCGCGCTCGAGATCGCCTACAAGGAAGCCGAGGCGCGCGTCGCGGAGCTCAAGAGCCAGCTCGCGCAGGCCCGCGTGGACCAGATCCTCTCGGCGCGAGAACGTATGCGGCCCTTCGAAGAATCGGCGCAAAAGCTGGACGACGAGCAGCGGCTGCTCACGACGCTGAAGCTCACGCTGCGGCAGCGCGAAATCGATTTTCAGGTGCCGAAGAAGACGATCGAGATTCTCAACACGGCTGAGCCCGCCCGCGGTCCGAGCAAGCCGAACTGGATGCTCAACGTCACCTTCGCGTTTCTCTTCGGCGGAATATTCTCCGTTGGCGTGGCCGTGCTGCTGGAGTATTTCGATACGAGCTTCCGTGATGTGGCCGACGTCGAGACCCGGCTGCGGCTTCCGGTCCTGGGCGTCATTCCTTTCGGCCGCGATCCACAGGGAAAAACCGACGACGATCCCGTCGAGCTCGAGCCGTATCGGGTGCTGCACACCAACATCAACCTCACGATTCAGCCACCCGGGGAAGCTCGCTCGCTGGTGATTTTCTCCGCGGGACCGGGCGAAGGCAAATCGACGACCCTGCATCGCGTGGCGCGTCTGATGGGCGCCGGAGGTGAACGCGTGATCTTGATCGATTCGGACTTGCGGCGGCCGACGCAGCATCGACTCGCCATGCGCAACAAAGACCCGGGGCTGAGCGAGCTTTTGCTCGGGCAGAAGACGCTCGACGAGGTCATCCAGAAAAACATTTCGCCCGGGCTCGACTTCATCCCCAGCGGTGACGTCGCCGGTTTTGCGCTGAGTCTGATCTATGGCAATCGCCTGCGCGAAATCATTAAGACCCTCAAGGGCCGTTACGATAAACTCGTGTTCGATTCGCCGCCGATCATCGGGGTGAGCGATGCCAGCGTGCTGGTGAGCGCGGTCGACAGCGCCGTGCTCCTCATCCAGCACCGCCGCAATCCGCAGAGCATGGTGTTACGCGCGCAGCAAATCGTCGAAGGCCTCAAGACTCCGCTGATCGGCGTGGTGTTGAATCAGGTGCCGGCCAATGCCGGTGGTGACTACGGCTACTACACGAACAACTACGCTTACTACAGCGACCCGGCGGGTGTGAAATCGCGGCGACGGGGATCGCGGGAAAGCGCTGCCACGAAACCGGTGGCGGACGATAAAGATCGGCTGATCCTGCGAGAGCCGGACAAGCACTAACAGGAGGCGCGCGGTCGTGACCCTTAAGAAATCAGGGCGGGTCTTCGCGCTGGCGGCCGGTCTTTTCGCAGTCACGGGTGAGCTGTCGGCCGCGGTTCGCGTGGTGGGTAGCGACTTGCTGGGACTGGAGTTCTCGCGTGCGTTTTATGCACACGCCGGGCGCGCGGGTGTGGCCGTTGCACTGGCATTCGACGGCAGTCGGGAAGGGTTGGCCCACCTGAAGTCGGGGCGCGCGGATCTCGGATTGATTGTCGTGCCGCAGGAAGCCGAGTTGGGTGCGGCCGGCCTGCGCACCGCCGTTGTGGCGTTCCACCCGGTGGTCGTGCTCGTGCCCGCGGCGTGTCCGCTCGAGGCCATTACGGTGCCGCAGCTCGCTGCGATATTCGGCGCGGGTCGCTCCAGCGCAGCAGCGACCACCCTGCGGTGGCGCGATCTGGGCGTGAAGGGCGACTGGAGCCAAGCGGCGCTTTTGCCGCTTGTCCCAGAGTCGAGCTCCGGGCTGACCGTGGCTTTTTTTCGGAGCACGGTCTTGCACGAGGGCGCATGGAAGAGGGGCGTGGTGCGATATGCGGATGTCGCGGATCTGGCGGTTCACTTTGGAGGCGAGGCGAAGCCGATCGCGCTGGCCGCGACTTTCCCCGCCACCACTGTCGCAATCCGCGCGCTACCCGTTGCGCGGGGCGCCAGTCAGAAGGCAGTGGTGGCGAGTCCAGAAACGCTGGCGGCAGGAACTTATCCCCTGCGTGCGGCGGTTCACGTCGTGTTTCGCGAGGAGAAGCTCGCCGACATCCCCGGATTGTTGGAATTCCTCTACAGCGACGACGCCGCGCGGGCGCTGGCACGCGCGGACATCGTGGCGCTGCCGACGGCCGCGCGGAACGAGCGCCTGCGCGCTCTGGGAGTGAAGGAAAAACCCGCGCCATAATCGCGCCGGGCTACTCTGCTCTTATCGGGACGCGCGGCTGGAATTATTCGCGGCTGAAGCCTTGGGCGTGGTGAGCGCGGAGGGTTTCGGCGAGGCTTTTGACGCAGCGCACAGGCAAGGACTAGGGCGGCCGCGGGTGGGAGTGTCGGGAATTTATTGCTTCTTTTTGCCGGCTTTGGCTTTCGCGCCCGGTTCGGGAGCGGCGCCGGCGGCGGTGTAGCCGGCCGGCCAGCGGAAGGCGGTCGCGGCGGCGGCTTCGTCGAACTGCGTGCGGAGTCTGGCAGTCAACGCGGGATCGGAGGCGGCGAGGTTTCTCGTTTCGAAGGGATCGGCTGTGAGGTCGAAAACCTCGGTCCAGTCCTGCTTGCCCGGATACGTCGTGAGTTTGTGCGTTGTCGTGCGGAGCGCGAGCACGGTGGGTGCGGCGAAGTTGCCCTCGCGAAAATACTCATAGAAGAACGCCGTCCGCCAGTCGGCGGGAAGGCGCCCTTCGAGCAGCGGACGGAGGCTGCGGCCCTGCGCACCCGGCAGCGGAGCCGCGCCGGCGTAGTCGAGGATCGTGGGCGCGTAATCGAGATTCAGGACCATGGCGTCGTGCGACGCTGACCGCACAGTCGCGCCGGGGAGGCGCACAAGCAGCGGCACGCGAAGGCTCTCGTCGTAGGCGCTGCGTTTGTCGCCGAGGCCGTGCTCGCCGAGGTAGTAACCGTTGTCGCTCGTAAGAACGACGAGGGTGTTGGCGGCGCGGCCGCTGCGCTCGAGGCTGTCGAGCAGGCGGCCGAGCGCGGCGTCGAGCGCCGTGACGTGGCGGAAATAATCGCGGTGGGCTTCGGCCTGCGCGGGATTGCTCGCCTTTGATTTGAGCGTGCCGCCGTCGGTGTCGGTGCCGGTGCGCTGGTAGATCGCGTTGAGGCTGGTGTTGGGCGTGGGGCGCGATTCGTCGGTGGCGTAGAGGGTTTTCACGCGCTCCGGTAAATTGGAGCCGCCGCGCGGGCCGTGGGGACTCTTGAAGCCGAGCCAGAGGAAAAATGGTTTCTCTTTCGGCTGATTTTCCACGAAGCGCACGGCGTAGTCGGCGGTCACGTCGTCGACCCAGCCCTTGGTCGGCGTCTCGGTGCCGTTCACGAGCAGCGGACAATCGAAATAGCGGCCCTGGCCGACGAAGCTCGCGACGTAGTCGTAGTGCGGGCGGTCGCGCTGATCGCGCATGTGCCATTTGCCGCAATACGCGGTCGTGTAGCCGGCGGTGCGGAGGTGCTGCGCGAAGGTGACCGTTTCGGGCGGGAGGTGCGCGCCGTTGCCGATGATGCCCGTGAGGTGGCCGTAACGCGACGTCATGACGGCGGCGCGGCCGGGGGAGCAGAGCGAGGTCACCACGAAGGATTCGCGGAAGCGCACGCTCTGCGCGGCGAGGCGGTCGAGATGGGGTGTCTGAATCCACGGAAAGCGGCCGGCGGCGCCTTGTTCGCGTTGGACGGTGCCGAGAGCATCCCAGCGCAGATCGTCGGCGTAAACGAAGACGATGTCGGGGCGCGTGGTCGCGGCAGTCGCGGGGAGGGCAAGCACGAGCGATAGCAGCGCGACGAGCACGACGGAGGGGGGATTTTTTTTCATGGGAGGAAAATTCAACGGAGAACGGACGCGGTGGACGTGGGAAGGTGGCGCGCGAGGTCTGCCACGAGTGACGCGTGGGCTCCGACGACGTTGCGCGTCTCCTCGGGATCGGCGGCGTGGTCGCAGAGTTCGGCGGTGCCGTCGCTCCAGCGCGTGTAACGCCAGCGCTCGGTGCGCACCTAATCGCCGCGGGCCTGGCCGCGTTTCACGACGGTGAGTGCGGCGTAGTTGCCGGGCCGTAGGCGCTGAGCGTGTCGCTCAGATCGTCGACGGCGATGGAGAGGATATTGGGAGCGCGGGTTTCCACGGCGGAGAGAAGACTCGCAACGGCGAGGCCGAGGATGAGGGCGCGGAGAAATTTCACGGCGAGGCGAGGTGTTTGAGGAAAAAACCGACCGTGCGGCGGTTGATTTCGGCAATGTCAGGCGCGATGCCCGCGCCGCTGAAGCCGTGGCCAGCACCACGAGAAATCACGCACTCGACGGGCACGCCCCGCTGTTCAGCGACGTCGCGCAATTGCTCCGAGTGCCGGTGCGAGAGCACGGTGTC
The DNA here is from genome assembly GCA_031425115.1 of Opitutaceae bacterium. Taxonomy (GTDB): domain Bacteria; phylum Verrucomicrobiota; class Verrucomicrobiia; order Opitutales; family Opitutaceae; genus ER46. The sequence continues at coordinate 14,385 of JANPIT010000312.1, forward strand.
GTTGTCGCCGTGCGCGAGGAAGATCGGCGGGCTGCCGCGGCGCACGAGTTCGACCGGACTGAGCTTCACGGCGATGGCGCGCTTTTCCTCGAGTGGGCCGCCAAGAATCGGGATGAGGCGCTGCGGGCGCTCGAAGTTACTGCCCTTCATCGTCTCGGAATGGAGAAATGTCGTCGCCGGATAATACGCGGCGACACAGCGGATGGTCGCGCCGGTTTCGTTCAGTGTCGGATCGCACGGGTAGTCGGCGTCGGCGCCGAGGGCGGTTACGAGCGTGAGGTGGCCTCCCGCCGACCCGCCGAAGGTGCCGATGCGCGCGGGGTCGAGGCCGAAGCGGTCGGCGTTTTTCGCGAGGAAGCGGACGGCGTCCTTGCAATCCGCCGCGCTGTCATAGGCGTTGGCGGCGCCACCGTTGGCCAAGCGGTATTCGATCGTGGCGCACGCGATGCCCTGCCGGTTTAGCTCGCGGATGACTTCAATGGTGTCGGGCCGGAAAACGCGCAGCTTGTCGCCGCCGCCCCAGCCGCCGCCGTGGATGTAAACCACGAGCGGCGCGCGGGGGTATTTTTGCACGAGCGGCTCAAAGAGCCAGAGGTCGAGCACCTCGTTGCTACCGGCGGGCGTGGCTTTGAAGATGATGTCCTTGCGGATGCGCAGGTCGGCCGGGATGCGCGGGGCGCCGTCTTTGGCTTTCTTGGGGTCGGTTTTGCGCGAGGTCGCGTCGGCGGCGAGAGCGGACGAGGCGATGAGAAGGATCGAGACGACCGCTGAGAGGACGAGACGTGAGAGGACGGAACGGGTGCGCATGATCAGGGGAAGCCTTCAAGACATGAGAACATCGTCGTCACGCGCACCTCGCGCGGATCGAGGAGATTGAAGCGGCGGTAGCCTAAGCCACGGCCGCCGGGGACCATGAACGTGTTGGTCGGGGAGAAGCGTTGCGCGACAACGCGGACAGCAGGGTGAGGAGGGCAGGTATTTTCATGAGGATAGGTGTTACTTGGCAGCTTTGGATTTCTTCGGGGCGTCCGCGGGTTTCGGCTCCCAGCGGAAATGTTCGCCGTCTGTGACGAGGCGCAGCGCCGACGTCTCGGGGTCGGGTGCGGCGAACTTTTTGGGCGCGCTCTGGCGCAGCTCGGCCATCACCGCCTGGTATTTCTCCTGCGGCGCGAGGTTGTCCCATTCGTTCGGGTCTTTGACGACGTCGTAGAGTTCCTCCGCGCCGTCGGCGTGGTGGATGTAGCGCCAGCGGTTGTTCACGATCGCGTAGCCACCAGGGAGCACGTCGCAGAGCAGGACGTTGCGGTCTTGCGCGAGCGCGGGTTGGCGCAGAGTGGTGGCGAGGGACTGGCCTTCGAGGCCGGCATCGGGGGCGAGTCCGCAGAGGTCCACGAGCGTCGGGTAGAGATCGATCGCACTCACCGTCGTATTCACACTGACCTTACGCGCGATACCCGGTCCGGCCCAGATGAACGGGATGTTGGCGGTGCGCTCCCAGAGCGAGTGTTTGCCCCAGTGGCCCTTCTCGCCGTGGTGATAGCCTTGGTCGCTCCAGAAAATGACGATGGTGTTGTCGCGGGCCGCGCTGGCGTCGAGGGCATCGAGGACCCGGCCGAGCATGGCGTCGGCGTAGGAGATGCAGGCGAGATACGCGCGGAGGACCTCCTTCATCTCGCCGAGTTCGTTCAGCTTGTCGTGGATCGTCGCCTTGCGGCGGTCGTTGAACTTCTTGATCGCCGGCGGGAGGTCGTCGGTGTCGCCGTCCTTGATCGGGGGCAGCTTGATTTCGTCGAGTGGGTAGAGGTCGTAGTATTTTTGTGGCGCGTAGTTCGGGAAGTGCGGCGCGTAGAGGCCCAGCGCGAGGAAGAAAGGCTGGGTGTGCGCGCGTTTGAGCACGCTGACCGCCCACTCGGTTTGCTGGGTATCGGCCATGTCTTTTTCGACTTCATTGGGGAGCGGCGCATACTCCATGAACGAGCGGTCCGTGCCGGCGCGCATCTCGCGGGTGAACTTGCTGTAGGGCTCCGGAGTGGGGAGTGGCGCCCCGTGACGCCAACTGTCCACCGGCCAGCCCGCCGCGCGCTGGGCGGCCGTGCGCGTGTGAAACTCGGTCCAGCCCCGCAGATCGACGTAGCCGGCCGGGTGGTGAAAGAGTTTGCCCGTGCCAAAGGTCGCGTAGCCGCCCTGCTGGAGCGCGACCTGCAACGGGCGCAACTCCGGGTGGTCGTGGTGATAGACCTGCGTGGTATAGGCGCCGGTGGTGGAGGGATGGCGTCCCGTGAACAACGCGGTGCGCGACGGCGCGCAAAACGTGCCGCAGGCCTGCGCGTTTTGAAACGTGACGCCGCGCGCGGCGAGGCGGTCGAGGTTCGGCGTCTTGGCGCGGATGCCGGAATTCAGCGGGCCGACCCAGTCGTTGAGATCGTCGGTGGCGAAGAAGATGACATTGGGCGGGGCGGGTTTCGTCGGTGTGGCGGCGCGAAGGGGCAGCACCGGTGCAAATAGGACCGCAACGAGCACTGCCGTGTGCACTGAGCTGGAACGAGAGAGGAGTTTCATCGGGAAGATAGAGGCCGAGCGAAGTGCTGAACTTCAGGGAGCGCCCGCCCGCTTCTGGGCGGCGGCTTGTGTGCGCACTTCGGCGAGGAGCTTTCGGCCGCGCTGCGCGACGGCGGAAAACTCCGGGGCTTTGGCGAGATTGGTCCACTCCCGCGGATCGCCCTCGAGGTCGTAGAGTTCGTTCAGATCGGGCTTTCCCCACTCCGTGTAGCGCCAGCGGTCGAAGCGGATCGCGGTGCCGAGGGTTTCGCCTCGCTTCACGACCGTGTAGGCCCACGCCTTGCCGGCGGCCGAGGCATCGCGCAGTTGCGGCGCGAGCGATCGGCCTTGGAGATGCGTGGGCGGCTTGACCGCGCACAGCTCGGCGAGCGTGGGAAAGAGATCCAGCATCTCGACGAGGCCCTGCGCCTGCGCGCCGCGGGTCACGCCGGGCACGCGCACGATCAGGGGGACGCGCGCCGATTCCTCGAAGAGCAGGACCTTTCCCCACATAAAGTGCTCTCCGAGATTATAGCCGTGGTCGCCGACGAACACGATGATCGTGTTGTCCCACTGACCGGAGGCACGCACCGCATCGAGGATGACGCCGAGCTGTGTATCGATGAATGAAATACACGCGTAGTAGGCTTGGGTGAATTCGCGGCGACGCGCGTCGTTTTCCTGTCCGAGCTCGGGGAAGCCGTAGTCCAAAAACTGCTTCGTCGCGGCGATGGCGGGGATGTCGCTCCAGTCGTTTTTCGGTGGGTTGACCAGTTTCAACGACTCGCGCGGATACAGCTCGAAATAGCGGTCCGGCGCGAGAAACGGGATGTGCGGCTTGTGCAGGCCGGCCGCGATGAAGAACGGCTTTTCGCCGTGAGCGCGGGTGGTGAGCCACTGGGCCACGCGGCGTGCGTTCTTGCCGTCGTTGTGCTGCTCGTCCCGCAGGCCTGTCGGGCCGTAACCGGGCCCGAGGCCCTTGACTCCCTGATTCCGCGTCTGGGGTGCGACGGTGAGCAGGTGCTCGCGCCAGCGCTGGCGGTTGGCCGGAGTGGTCACCGGCCCGTGCTCGCGTTCGAACTTTTCCCGCGCGACCCGCTCGATCGCCATCTCGTCGTTTTCGAATGCTTCCGCGAGATCCCACGTGTTGCCGCCGGGATTGTCGGTGCGTTTGTGAAAGACCTTGCCCACCGAGGCCGTCCAATAGCCGGCGTCGCGAAAGATCCGTGGCATCGTCGGAGTGCCGGGACGCGTTTCTTCCAACGTGACCACGTTGTCCAAGACTCCGGTGCTCTCGGGATACAGCCCGCTGAAAAGCGACGCGCGCGTCGGCCCGCACACCGGATACTGGCAATAGGCGCGGCGAAACGTGGTGCTCTCGGTCGCGAGCCGGTCGAGGACCGGCGTCAGCACGCCTTCGTAACCCGCCGGCGAAATCCGCGCGCTGAGATCATCGCTGATCACGAAGAGCACGTTGGGCCGGCGGGCCGAAGCTGTGCTGCTGGCGGCGGCAAAGCTCGCCGAGCAGAGCAGGAGAAAGGACGAAGCGTGAAAAAGAAAGGCGCGTGTTAGCATGGGAGATTTTCGACGGCGTTCTGCTCGACCCTGGGGCTAGTCGCCGGGCGCGAGGAGATCGTCGGTATTCAGCGGTGGATGGGGGGGCGGAGGTGGGATGCGGAAGACTACACTCATGAGAAGGGGCGGAAAACGCTTGTGGCAGCGCGGAGGTAATGCCGCGAGCTGCGTTGGATTGGACAAAGAAAGTTGCCGGCGCGATGACCGGTCCTTCGTTGTCCGCAGTTTGAAGGATTTTCCGGGAAAAAATCTTTCTGCCTCAATCTGGAGACTCGCGGTCGAGGAACCACGGCGCAGCCTGATGCGCTTGGAACACGCGGACAAGTCGCCGCACGGGTTCCACAGACTCGGCAACGGGCAGCCACCCGGAGCTGCTTCATTATGGGCGGGCATGGTCCAGAAACGACGCACGGATGCGGCCGGAAGGTTGAAGCCAAGCTGCCCAAGCTCGCGCTCGACAAACGTGCGCACGAAATCGTCGCGCCGGGTGCCACTGAGCGCTTCGCTGCCGGCGAGAAACGAACGCGGAAAACCGCCGCGCTGCCAGAGCCGGCCTGCCTTCTCCGCCCCGACCTCGCGCAACGTGAATCCGGCCAGATCGATGAAGGCGATGCGGCCGGCGAGAGTTTCGGACGACTGCCGCAGCAGTTCGGGCGAAGCACTGCCGAGGACCAGAAAGCGGGCCGGACGCGGTTTGCGGTCGGCGAGCACCCGCAGGACGGGAAACAGATCGGGCCGGCGCTGCACCGCATCGAGCACTACGAGGCCGCGGAAATCCGCGAGGGCCCGCATGGGCTCGGTGAGAATCGCGAGGTCGGCCGGATTCTCCAGGTCGAGAAACAGCGTGCGGTCGGCCTCGGCGGCGAGCTGACGGGCGAGGGTGGACTGCCGCACTGGCGCGGGCCGAACAGGGCGACGACAGGATTGTGCGACGGGCGGATCGGATGGCCGCAGCGGCGTCGGAGCGTGGGATGGCCGGTTTCACGTTCCTCGCATATTCGAAGTGCCACCTCGAAAATGCAGGGAAGTCGTTTCGGGTGGTTTTCAGGAGGCGCACGGGTGGAGGACGGGCTTCATACCAACGGCTGGTGAAAAATTGACTTTGGCGGGTAGCGTCGGGACCTCCGGGCCCGACGGTTTTGGTCTCACCTGTGGCCGGGCCCGGAGGTCCCGGCCCTACCTCGATCTACCGAAAGCCCTACCTCGATCTACCGAAATTCCAAAAATTAAGCGCCGTTGGTGTTAGTTGGTCTTCAAGGGCAACGTCGCTTTCAAGCGTTCGGTAGTCAGTCGCGACCACGCCACCGGCTGGCGGGACGATTTCTCGTGATGCGCGCGGCGGGCTATTTGCTGAGAAAGAGCGGGCTTTGCACCACCTCGTGCACCAGCGTGCGGAGGCCGTAGCGACGGGGCTCGGCTCGCTGGAGAATGTTTTCGATCTCGGGCCGGTCGCTGAAACGCACGGGCGACCCCGTCGCGTAGATCACCAGTTGGCGGACAAGATTGCGGGCGAGGAGCGCATCGTCCTCGCGCACGAGACGCTTGAATTCACGGATGTCGCCGAAGGGACGGCCGTCGGGCAGTTCGCCCGTCGCATCGACCGGCAGGCCGAAGTGAAAGGCGAAAGCGTGGCCGTTCTTCCCGAGTCCCTTGGCGGGCGGCTTGGTCTCGTCGATCCCGCGGTAGCGATCGCGCCAGCCGCCCATGATGTCGAAACTCTCGAGGGCGAAACCGGGCGGGTCCATTTTGCGGTGGCACGCGGCGCAACTGGCGTCGTCCCGATGTTGGGCGAGTTGCTGCCGGAGCGTGACAGCACCGCGGATGTCGGGTTCGACGGCTGCAACGGGCGGCGGCGGCGGGATGTCGAGTCCGAGGATGCGCTCGACGATCCATTTGCCGCGGAGGACGGGCGAGGTGGTCGTGCCGTTTGCCGTGATCTTGAGCACGCTGGCGTGAGTGATAAAGCCGCCGCGCGGGCTGCCGGCCGGAATCGGCACGCGCCGCATCGCCACGCCTTTCACGCCGGGAATGCCGTAGTGGGTGGCGAGGCGCTCGTTGAGATAAGTAAAATCGGAGTCGACGACGGTGCGCGCGGGCAGGTCGCGGCGCAGCATATCGTCGAAGAAGAGCTGCGTCTCGAGGACCGCCGCTTCGACCAGGGCGTCGTCGAGATAGTAATCGTTATAGAGGGTGGTCGAGGGCGTGGAGTCCTCGATTTTTCGCAGGTCGATCCAATAATCGAGAAAGGCGTGGTGAAAGCGCTGGGCCCGGGGATCGGCGAGGAGGCGCTCGGTTTCGCGGCGCAGGATCTCGGGTTTGCTCAACTCGCCCCGGGTCGCGAGGGCACGCAGGGCGGCGTCGGGCGGCGAATTCCAGAGGAAGAGCGCGAGTCGCGTGGCGACGGCAGTGTCGTCGAGTTTGCCGGGCTGCTCCTCGAGAAACACGAAACCGGGCGAGGCGAGGATGGCGGTGTAGCCGGCGAGCATCGCTTCGGCGAAGCTCAGGCCGGCGCGGCGTCGCTCCTCCACGAGGGCGAGGAATTCCCGCACGTCGCCCTCCTCCGCCGGGTAGCGATAGGCGCGCGCGAGAAACCCGCGCAGGAGGCGCTCGGCGTCCTGATTCGGATTTTGCGAAACCACGTCCACGGAAACTTCATCGAGGGCTCGGTCCGACGAGTCGGCGTCGCGGGTGCGACCGCGGCGGCCGTCCTGATTCACGACGGCGAGGGTCACCCCGGGAGCGCCGGCTTTCGCGGCGACGAGCGGCAAATCGCCGAAGAGAAGTTGGTAACCGGCGGTGGTCGTCTCGTCGTAGAGCGGCCCTTCGACCTCCATCCAACGGAACGCCACACTCGGAACACCCTCGGGCGTCATGAGCGGATTGATGAAGCGATTGGGTCGCGAGCGGAAGAAACGCGTGGGATCAGGGACGAGGGTTTCACCGGCCAGGAGCCAGACTTCGCCGAGTTCGTGGACGGTGGGCTCGGGAGTAAGGTCGAAGGAACCGACGCGGCGATTCGTGAGGCCGTTGCGCGTATAAACGGTGATGGGCTCCACCGTGCGGCCCACGGACAGTTTGTCGTAGTCGGGTGTATTGGGATTGGGCGGACGGGAGGTGACGACATCGTCCTTGTTCTTGGCGTAGCTGCGCGCGATGCCGCCCGGTGCGGCCCAGAGCGTGTAGCCGCTGAAACGAATCCGGTAGCGGCCGGCGACGGGGGCGCGGTAGCTATCCCAGCGATAGGTGAAGCCGGCGACATAGTTGCTCGACACCCAGCCGACGGCTTCGAGATCGCGCGTCGCCGGATCGCGGTCGCCGACGGTGAGAGGGGCATCGCCGAGGCGGATTTCCGGCTGGGGGCGCGTGCCGATCACCGGGTAAGTCAGGCGGTCAACCGCCGAGTTGAACCGGGTCGTTTTGAAGAGGTGGGTGAGCGAGTGCTGAGCGCGGGCATAGTGGCGCTCGGTGGTGGTGGGCGGGCGCACGAACTGCACGCCCAGGGCCTGCCGGAGCGCAGAATCCGCGGCGGAGAGGTAGCGCGCCAGATGCACATGGGACACGTCGAGGGCATCGCCAAGTTTGTTGAAACGAAACGCCTCGCCGTCGTCGGGGAACTGATCCTTCACCTGCAGCCACGGCGCCGAGAGGAGGTCGCGCAGGGCGTTTTCATATTCGTAGCCATTGAGACGCCGCTGGGTGGCGCGGCCTTCGCGGGCGACGAGGGCGCGTTCACTGGCGCCGAGCGACGCGGCGAGGGTGCGGAGCAATGCGTCTTGCTCGGCGGCGTCGGGGCGAAGTTTTTTCTCTTTCGGCGGCATCTCGCCCGCCGCGAGGCGATCGTAGACTTTGACCCACTGGGCAAAATTGCCGCGGTCCTCGGGTTTGAAAGCGAGGGAGGTGAGGTCGAGCCCGCCTTTCTTTTCCACGTCGTCGTGGCACGACGCGCAGTATTTTTCGGTGAACGCCGAGGTGTCGATGGCGGAGGCCGCGGAAGCACCCGGAAGCGCGAGCGACAGTTTCGGGGCGAGAATCGCCAGCGCCGCGCTGGCGAAGCCGCGAGCGCGAGCGTGAATGGCCCAGGCGCTCATGCGAATTCGAGACCACGCATCGTGCCCGTGGACGAGGCAAATCTGTCGGTCTCGATCCCCATGCGCTGCAGCATGGAAACGTAGAGGTTGGGCAGCGGGTAATTGCGCTGCGGGTCGAACGCGAGGTGCTGGCCGTGGCGGAAGCCCCCGCCCGCGAGGAGCGTCGGCAGATTGAAACACGTGTGGGCGTTCGCGTCGCCGAAGTTGGAGCCGTAGAGCACCATCGTGCGATCGAGGAGCGTGTCCTCGCCCTCGCGCACGGCCTTGAGGTCGGTGAGCAGCTTCGCGAGCAGCTTCATGTGCCATTGATCGATGGCCTGAAGCTGGGTGCGTTTGTCCTCGGACTTCCCGTGGTGGGAGAGATCGTGGTAACCGGTCGTGATGGTGGCGTCGGAGAGTTCGAGGGCAGGCGTGCTCGCGCTGTCGAGCATGAGGGTGATGGCGCGCGTGGAATCCGTCTCGAAGGAGAGGCGGGCGAGATCATACATGATTTCCACTTTTCGCATGTAGGCGGCCGGGTCGGTCGGATCGACGGGCGGGGGCGAGGAAACCGCGGGCTTGGGTTTGTCTTCCCATCCGCGCGTGGCGTGGAGTCGATTCTCGAGTTCACGGACGCTCGTGAAATACTGATCCAGCCGATCGCGGTCGCGGGCCGTGACGCTGCGGTTGAGCCGCTTGGCCTGACCGGCGACGGTGTCGAGGATGCTGCGGCCGGTGTCGAGTTTGCGCACCTGAGCGGCAACCTGCGCGGGCGAGCCTTGGAAGAAGAGCTGTTTGAAAACGTCGGCGGCCTTGTGCTCGGGCGGGATGCTGACGCCGGTGCCGGTGCACGAGAGGCTACGGGCGCGGGTGTTTACGCCGAGCGTCAGGGAAGGAAACCGCGTGAGGATTCCGATTTGTTCCGCGACCGTCTGGTCGAGCGAAATGGTATTCCGGAACCCACTGCCCCCGGGATGCGGCGCGGCGGTGAGGAAACACACGTCGGTGGCGTGAGCGCCATCGACGTTGGGATGCGACACACCGCTGAAGACGGTGAAATCGCGACGGTGGGCTGCGAGAGGCTGGAGGTAAGGTGAGAGCGCGTAGTCGCGGCCGGTGCCGGTGGGAAAAAACTGATCGGCGAGGAGACCGAGATTATTGCAGATGGCGAACAGCCGGCGCGGCTTCTGTCCGGGTCCGGCGGTCGGAACGGCGGGCGCAGCTTTCGCGAACGCAGGCGACATGGTTTCGAGAAACGGCAGGGACATCGCGATCCCGGCGCCGCGCAGAAACTGGCGGCGCGAGAGCGAGTGCCGGGTGGCGACGAAGGAACCGAGCGGAGAGCGAGTGGAGTTGAGGGCGCTCATCGGAGTGAGACGGAGGTTCGCCCGAGGCGCCGTTAGATGGCGGGGAGACCGACAGGTTCGTCCGGTGCCGAGTGGGCTTGGGCTGGTTTAGAACTTCATGCTGGCCGTGAGCTCATACGTGCGCGGCTGAACATACATCCGCTGCAAATAGTAGGGCTGGCCGTTGCCGGAATCGACGGCGGTATTGGGATAGGGTTCGTCATGGCCCAGGAGGTTTCGCACCCGAAACGAAACCAACCAGTTGGTATTTTGACCGAACAGCCGGTTTCTCCAGGCATAACTGGCGAAGGCATCCGTCACCAAGGATTCCGCCCCGGCAAACGCATTCTTCACATCAAACGTGCCGGCCACTTCCGGGTAGCCGATGGTGGGAGCATCACGCCAGCGCGCATTTCCGCCCACGCGCAGGCCTTTGACTGTGCCCTGATCGAACGCGTAGCTCCCGACCACGTTCACCAGCCAATGGTTGCCGCGAATCCGGGCGCCGCCGATCTGGGCTTCATGGTAGTTTAGGCGGCGCTCGAAGCCTGCGATAACGTCGCCGATGGTCTGGGGGTTATTTGTCGCAGGATTGGTCCTGAGCGACGTAATGGAGGGATCATCCCGGTAGGGCTTGACGAATTGTTCATACCACGGCCGGAAGAATTTATAGGTGCTGTTCAACGTCGAGTCGTTATAGGAGACGTTGGTCATGATGCGGAGCTGCTTCGTCGGATTCAGGGTGGCCTCCAGTTCATAACCCTCCGTCTTATCCGACTCGAGGTCCGTCCAGAGACCATTGCCCGGGTAATCGGTGAAGCGCACCACCCCGGCTATCTTGCTGCCAAGTCCATTACGGAACATGCCCTCGACGTATGAATCGACATTTGCGCCCTGCCGGGCCAGTCCGGGGCCGAGGGCTCCATCCCGGAGCTGGTTTGCGACCCGGTTCACGCCCGTGTTGCTGAAATAATTGAGTTTCAGAATCACGCGGTCTTGGAGGAAGAAGCCGCGCAATCCCAAGTCGTAGCCGGTGCCCTCCTGATCGGGCAAAGGCCGGGCAAGGATGTCGTAGGCGGCGCCGCCGGCCGCCACGGTGTTCGTGGACGTGTTGGCGAAAACATCGAGCCACTTCGTGACTTTGACGACGGCTCCGACGTTGCGGTTGGTGACCGACTTCTTGACCGCCGGGGCGAAGGTTCCGTCCCCCTTTCCGCCGAACAACACGGTGACAGGATCGAGCCTGAAGTCGAATCGCTTGGTAATGATCTCATCCTGGCGCATGCCGCCCGTGAGGATCAACCGACGGGAGAACAGTTCCCACTGCCCGATCGCGGCATAGGATTTGGTGGTCTCGGGCGCATGGGTGTTGGCCAAGCGCCGCACAAAGGCCGAAGTGATCGCGGGGACGATCGCGCCCGGAGTCGCCGGGTTCGCCGCCTGGTTGACCTTGGTGATGTCGTTCGGATTGAAGGCCGGGAAGGTGACCGGTTGCCCCGGCAACAGATAGTAGCGCCGTTTGATTTGATGGTCGGTGTTGTTCCCGATGAAACCGGTTGGCAGCATCGAGGTCGTGGTCATTTCCTCCGGTTGCTCAAAGTAACTGTCGTCATGTCGATAGTAGTGGAAGGCCACGGCCGTGAACTTGCCGAAATCGAATCCCTTGATGGGCTCAAGGCGACTGAGGTTGACCTCGTGGGTCAGGGTTGCGCGCCACTGTTTGGTGGTTGAGTCGCGGGTTTGCAGGGTGGCCACGCCCTCGAGATAAGGGACGCCGAAATAGGGGTTGAGCGGTTTGGTGCGATCCGGGTTGTTCGCCGCCAACTGGGCGGGAAGATAATAATTGGGATCAATAAAGACCTCGTAGTCTCCCCGTTGAATAGGTTGCCAGTCCACGATCTTCGATTTCTCGAAGGCTCCGGCCAGTTCAAAATAGGTCCGCTCCAGAATCTTTTGCTGCCACGACGCCGAGTATTTATCGTAGGTGATTTCAACGTGCTCGGAAGGGCCCGGCACCATGGTGTCCAACGGGAAGTTCACGCCCGGCACGACTGACGCTGGGGTGAGGCTGGTTGTGGGTTGGGCTATTCCGTTGACCACGTTTTCCGAACCCTTCGACTTTTGCTTCCAATTCTGCACCCCCAGCTGGGGGTCATTCATGATATATACAAGATGATTGGCGGTCGATAGTGCTTGGGTGACTCCGGTTATGGTATTGCGGGCACCAGTCAGAGCCGCCGCGGTGCCGGAAGCGACCAAGAGGTTATCGACGGTATTTGCCTTCTGCAACGGTGTCCGGGGATCCCTGAACCAGGGGGAAACGCTATCGTAGGCCAGATAGGGCCGGGGAAGCGATTCTTTGGTTCTGCCGGTTTCCGCGTTGACGTTGATCGTCGCGCCTTTCGCCGGCTGAATGGTAAGATTCAGATAGGCGGAGTTGCGCCGCATATACTGCAAATCTCGCGGGGTGCGTTGATCGGTGGATAATCCGGCGAAGCGCAGCGCCAACTTGTTCGGGAGGAGGATCTGATTGATATCGACACTCGCCCGTCGAGTGCCCTCCGAGTCGAGGCGCACTTCCAAGCCGTAGCTGTTGGCATTGAATTTCCCTATCTTGTTGGTCGCGTCGAGGGCACCACCCACCGAACCCAAACCAAAGAGGAGGGAATTGGGGCCTCGGGATTGGGTCACCGACTCGGTGTTGTAGTTGTCCGCCTTGATGCGAGTGGTGAAAAAATTATTGCTCAGCGAAGTGGAGCGGAATCCCCGCACCATATACGGAGTGGAGGTGCGCGACGTGCCGCCCTCCGTATCGGCGGAATCGCTCACGAAGGCGCGGGTGCTGGGGAGAAACTCGAGGGCTTCCTCATAGTTCACCGCGCCGATATCCCGCATGAACTCCTCGGTGAGAATCGTAATCGG